>JANQST010000316.1 GCA_028279155.1 Cyclobacteriaceae bacterium | reverse complement strand
TGATATCTCAGAAGCTGGTGATCAAGAGGTCAAGATTCAATTATCATGGAATCCTTTTGAACAGGCCGTTTTGGATCCGACGAAGAATTTTTATACTGGGACCTACTTCTACCCTGACTACCATGAAGCTAAACTTCTGTCTAAGGACAAAATACTTGCCAGCAGTTACGTTCACATTACCACCCAAGGCTGGCATGGTTTAATCATGAAATCGGGGTTTGACGCTCATCCCATTTATGTTGACCAAAGTGACTTTATGAAAGAAGATCGCCTCACTATTTCAAGAGACATATCTGAGGCTTACGAGCTAGATCAACTAAAAGAGATATTCTCAGTTTTTACTTTTTCAAATGAAGCGATTGGCGATATAAGTGGTGATGATTTCGAACTTAGAGCAACGCTGAAAGATTTAGGGTATCCATCGAATCGTATCTGTAACCAAACTGATATTGTCATTAAGGGAACAACCAACTCCATTCGAATCCCAATGAGTAACAATGGATGCTATGGAGTAACGGCTTTAAAATGTAGCGAAACCATACTTTCAGGTAAGACGAATGATCTTTCTTCCCTATCCACTGATCTACTCTCAAGTCAAAATATTCAAGTGAAAACGAAAAATAATGAACTCTCTATTATTGTTGGAGAAAATGAACCGTTCAATGTTGGCTATTCCCAACCGATAGGACATTTAAAAGTCATAAAATTCATTTTTATTGGGTTTGGTGAAGTCGCTGAATTTGAATTGACAGCTTCCAACAAGTCATTCCACAATGAAATGTTAAACCCATTTTGAATTACAAATCTGTGTGATTACCTCAAGCTCAAATATCTAAAAACATCCTTCGCAGTGACAATACCTACCAATTCTCCATCATCAATTACAGGTAGACTGTGAAATGATGCATTGCTAAATACAAGAATGGCTTCCGAAATCATTGAGTCAGACCTCAAGGAGACTACATCTTTGGTCATCACCTCGTGCATGGAGAGAGACATGAAAATTTTGCTTCTTTCCAGTTTCTCTCCAATGAAGTCACACAAGTATTCAATTTGAGCAATGTCATTGCTACTTACAATACCAGCAAGTTTCCCTTCCAGCATTATTGGTATATGGCTGATTTTGTGTTCCTCCATCATATTCTTTGCTGTAATTACATCATCATTGGTGGTTAACTTCTGCACCTGGTGAGACATAATGTCTTGAATCATAGCGTTTTCCATATTATTCTAATCTCTGAACGAATGTAAAGATCAGAATTTGGGTTGATCTAAACATGATCAAAATCACCACATGACATGACTAATTTGATACTAACTCCTTGGTTACCTGTAGTAAGGAATCGAGTTCAACGCGGCTTAAATAGTCTCCTTTTAGAAACACTGCTTCAATCATTCGGACATTATTGATATCTTCTAGAGGATTTCCACTCAATAAAACGAGACTGGCTTTTTTACCATTATTAACCGATCCAAACTCAGATTCTTGCTTCATGAAGATTGCTGGATTCAAAGTGGCCGCCCTCAATGCACCTGTGTTAGTCATCCCTCCTTTAACCATTAGTTCAAGTTCATCGTGTAGACTAAAACCAGGAAAGCAAAATGGATTAGGGTAATCGGTCCCAGCAAGAATTTTTACTCCGGCTTTCTCAAAATCTCCCATCAACGATAAATGAAGGTCGAATTTCCTTCTGGCAGCATCAAAATGTTCTTTGCTGCGAGAACTCCTGCTAAACCAAAAATTGTCAAAGAACGCTGGTATATATTCTTTTCTTGGATCATTCAGAATTGTGGAGTCATCCAAATTGGCAATGTTTCTCAAAACAACCAGCGTGGGAGAAAGCCAGGTATCGCTTTGGCTCATTACCAGGGTTAAAGAATCAAATAGTGAGCGTTCAAATTCATCAACGAGAAAATTAGCTCTTTCAGCTGAGGAAAAACCTTTCTCGCTTACTTGTTCCAATTGTTCGGAACTTGATGTGCAAGCCTCTAATATTCCATAGAGGTGCTCTGTGCTTTGTTGGCCAGCATCTATGGCCTCCCACATCGAAATTGATGACGGAACATGACCAGCGAAAGGAATATTGCTTTTTACGGCTTCAGTAGCTATGGCAAAATATGACTCACGAGATAGACGGCTATACACTTTGAGGAAATCCACATCCTCCGCTATCTGTTTTCTCACTTCTTCCACTGCCTCAGCACTATCAGCTACACCACTTGACCCGGGCCAAATAGGTGGAATTCCATCGATGATAGATCCTGCAGTGTATAAATCAGGGCCCATAAGTTCACCGGAATCTGTTCGAGTTCGAATGCTTTTTATGGTATCAGATATACCCCACATTTCACGAACACCAGTCACACCATTTGCAATTAAAAGCGAATTAAAATAGCTGTAATTCCAATTGTAATGCGTGTGCATATCCCATAATCCAGGGATCAGATATTTTCCTGTTCCGTCGATAACCCTGGCATTCTTGGTGTTAACACTTTCATCATAAATAGCCTGAATCCTATCACCAGAAATTGCCACACTTCTATTGTCCAGGATAATTCCTTTTTCTACATCAACAATCGATACATTTTTGATCAGGTAGTCTGAATTAACAACTTCACTGCCACATCCAATTATCAGAAAGGTTAGCGCAAAAAGTAATAAGGCATGTATTCTTGAATTCATTTCATACTTCATTTAAGATCAATGCTACTATTGAAATTCTTTAACCAGGTACTATTCAACTGAGTGAGACCTCATCATTCTTACAAATCATCCTGAGAGTTGAAATCAGGTGTCTGAATTGTCACAATAGCATCACCTGTTACAAAAGCAAAAGGCATCATATAGTTTGGCTTGGGCTTCACATTGAACAGCGGATTTGACTCAAGGTCATAGGAGGTTTCAAAAATTCTGAAATCGGGAATCATATCGCTTTTCATTGAACAAGAAACATGAAGGAGGCTATCCGAATTTCCCATGGTATATCTTGTGATCAACCGAAACTCTTGCCTGGAGACCGGACTTGCGCCAATCGGTTCACCATTGATTAAAAAATCATCATATTCCTGGTCAGAATTAGCATATAGTTCAAAGCGATTTACCTTTCGTTGAGGTATAATCTGGAATTCAAGTCGACGTTCGTCACTAATCAACGTGTCCAATTTTACATTAATTTCAGATGGTGAGATATCCCTGTTTTCTGTTTTTTTATGATATCGAATGGCAGAACTTCTCATACCAGCCTCTTCAGGTAATCGCCCTCTCTCCGGATTTTCTCCTAGAAACTGTGAGACATACTCATCTACCGCTGTGTTTCGGCTAGCCCAATATGAAACATCCTGATCAGTGTTATAATAGAATACGATGTTTGTTGGTTTTTTACGTTCCTCATTGAATCCACTATTTATGGTTGCCAAAATGAAGAAAAGTAAGGACAGAATTCCCACTCCAATTTTCAATTCCCTCTTAACACTTGATATGGATAAAACTGGAATAAGTAAACCGGACATCAAGACAAGAAACAATGCACTAATGAAAAGCACACCCAATCCTAGAGCTACCGGGAACAAATTGATCAATGGTGTCAACATGTACAGCAATGGGATTGAAAGTACTACATATACCAATGAACGTACATCTTCATTTGTTTTCCAGTACAAATTAGCGCCAAGCATAATCAGTGTCATGAAAACAGGTATGATGAAAAATCCTGCACCTGGCAAATACAATAAGACTACACCATTCACAATGAGCCAAAATACGAGCGGTGCTACTATTAAATCAGCGTCAGTGTACTTCTTAAAAAACTTTCTATATACCACAAGAAATAGCCAAAGGTTCAAGGTAGCAAAAGCAGCAATGTATTGATACCCGTTGTAGGTGAACCCATGAAGAATATCTGTGTAATGAGGGTGAACTATACGAATCAATCTCCACAACCCATAAGTAATGGCCACTCCACCTACCAATGCAATTAAGAATGGAATAAATCCCATCCCCATTCCTTTGAGAGTAATTTTTGATTGTTTTATCCCCATAACTACCAATCCCACAAAAAGCACCACTGCCATGATAAAAAGGACTCCGTTCCATGCAAATGGATAGTGGAGCATTTTGATCAAAGGGAAATTGACAAAAATTCGGTCACTGTCACTTTTTAGGTCAGAAATATCACTGTCCGAGAAATAACTTAACGTGGACATTAAATAATCGCCTTGGTGCGCCAACGTAGAGATGTCCAAACGATCATAAGCATCCTGAGCTGTATGATAATCGAAATGATCATCAATGAAAGCAAAATTGAAGCCTTCAATGTCGGCTACTTCTCTGAAAGGGGTAAGATCCGTATCGTTCGGAAGCATTTTATAAACACTGTATGACAAAGAGTTGGTAAATGGATAGGCTGGATTGGCTTTTAAAAACTCCCGGAGCAATTTGCTATTCTTTCCATTTGTTTCCATCAGCATGAAACTTGGTCCGCCACTTCCTCTTGCCTCGAAATTCAAGATCAATCCAATGTCATCCACCCACTCATGATACTTGATGAAAGCCCTGGCCCCCAAAAGGCCTAATTCTTCCGCATCTGAAAAAAGTATGATTATATCATTCTTTGGACTGTTATTGCTCGCTGTAAATGCTCTTAACCCTTCCAGAATTGTAGCGATACCTGAACCGTCATCTCCGGCACCGTGTGAAAATGGAACAGATGAATCATAATGTGCTAAAAGCATCAACGCCTTCCCCTCACTAGTTCCTTCAATTCTTGCAATAATGTTTTCGACTGTTGTTCCTGCTCCCCAGTTTTCATTGAATATGGTTTGAATTTGTTTCTCTGTATTCAAACCTAATTTTTCAAGTTCAGCAACAAGATAGTTTTGCACATTCTTGTGTGCTTCAGTTCCTACATGGTGGACATCATTAGAAATGATCTTAAGGTGAGAACGCACATTCTCGACCGAGAAATCGGTGGGAGAATCAGAATCCAGATATGTTGCAGATGGTTTTTGATTTGAGTAGGTCCAGAGTACAATCAGGGCTATCAGTACAATTGAAATAATGGAAACCAGTTTGCTTGCTTCTTTCATTGAGTTGATGATTAGGTTTATCCTCAATTTAATGAAATAAGATTTACAAAATAGTCGCTCAATTTAGTCTTGACAGATAATCAAGTTTTGAATTGATTTAACTATCTCCTACTATAAATTGCCTTCTATTACTTTTCTGGATCCGCCCTATCGATCTCGCCTACATTGACAGTTTCTAGATATACTCCCATCAGTCCTTGGTCGGATAGACCCTGAATGTCTACCTGAATAGTTTCCGCATTTGAAATGTTTAAGAATTCAATATTGGCTGATCCATTTTCATCAGTTTTTACTTGAGGATTCCAATACAATGTAAATCTATTCGTGTTTTCCGGGCTAGCTGGGTCAAAAAACTTAGGAGCATCATGGCCCTTCACTTCTAAATTTGAAGTTGGAGGATTATATCTACTGCCTCCTTGCCTGGTATAGATGATAATAACTCCGGCTCCTCCTCTTGACCCAAATATAGCCGCCTCTGCACCTTTCACAACCTCAATTCGTTCAACATCCGCTGGATTCAGATTAGCGAGAAATGACGGAACATTGGAGTTCCCATTATTCGCATCTGGAGTAAGAATTACACCATCTAATACCCACAAGGGTGAAGTGGCACTAAAACTCACTGGTCCCTGGATTGTGACTGTGGCAGTTGGGCCACGTCCCGTATATCGAACCCCAGGAATCGTGTTTAAAACTTGTAAATAATCCATGCGATCCAAATTATTTTCATCGATAACCCTTGTAGCGCTTGGGTTGACTCCAAAAACAGAAGGTGTTCTCTCTACTTCTAATTTTTCAGCTTCAACCATTATTTCCTCTAGCAAAGTTGCATCTTCATCAAACATGGTATAGGCTGCCTGATCTTCAGAAAAGGCTCGCTGAGAAGCAGAATCACTTTCAGAAAATACTTCCTCTTCCAATTTAGGAAATTCATAATTCGGAACGGGAAGGTATGGTTTGCTCTCATTAAGCGTAACCTTACTTGGGAGCAGTTTTCCATTTTTCCCATACACGCTGAAAATAACATTCGCTTTACCAACCTCATCAAAAGAATCGATTGAAAAAATGCCATTTTCATCAGTTGCTGTGACATAGGATCTTATATCTCCTTTCGAATAAGAAACCGCTCTGAGCTCCTTGTTTCTAATAGGCAACCCATCCTCCCATCGAGCTGTTCCAGAAATTGTCAATCCTTTGGTAACATTAAATTTCTTAACTGAATTAGATGGATTCATTACCTCATCCCAATCCGGGCTTTTGAATGAGTGAGTGAGCATCAACAAATCGGCCTTCAGGATAGATGTTCTGTCATCATTCATCACGAATGAGGCTGATTTTTCAGGAGACTGAATACTATTTGATTCAACCAAGAAATTGGATGCCAAATTCTTTTCTTCATCCATCTTGTTAGTAAAATCAGCATCTGTGATCGCTAAGGACAAATTGGTGGAAATTGGATTTCCGTCCTTATCTGCAACGATAACTTCCAGAATCATTTTCTTTTCTCCATCGTCCAATGATTTTTTCAAAGACGTAGTTACATAAAGTGAATGCTTATTCTGAATAAAGATGCTCCTCGTACATTTTGGTGCCTTTGAACCATCTAACAAGGACAGGTTGAGTATCCCTTTAGGAAGATCTGATTTCGGAATTTCAAACTCAAGACGTCCATCTTCAATATTGTACGTATTATCAAAAACTAGTTGATTCTCCAGCGTGCCTACTAAATGAACCTCCTTGCCTACATAATTCTGACTTGCAAGTAATGTTAATTTAATACTGTTCTTACCACTGTTATTTGCGATCAAAGAAAGTCCCTGGTCTTCCGGTTTGGGAAGTGAATGGACAGAACCATCCGGTAAAACTGCCATATATCGATCTCCTTTCTGAGGTTCTAGAAAGAATGTTCCCATTCCACCATGGAGGGACTTAAAAAAGGTAACAGTATTTTTCTTTGAATCAACTATCCGGCCTTCCAAGCTTTCTGATACCCCATTTCCGTTTTTGTCTGTTATCTTAAAAGCAACCCGTCCATTCAATTCTTGAACCAATTGACCACCTTCGGGGTAGAAGGAAATGTTTAGACCCTCATCTACTTTCATAGCTGGAGCTTCATAAGTGGTCAAAACAACTTCTATCTTCTTAGAAAAAAACAGACCATCGTCGAAATTTCTCATCCAATTAGTGTAAGCTCTAAGCACATATTCACCAGGTGGAGAATTGGCTGGAAAGGTTATCGCTCCTGAGCCTACTCCATTTTCGATTTTTAGGGTTTTGGATACAATAACCTGATTGTGTGTATTGATCAAATCAACATGCAGTACTTTGCTTTGTTTCGAGAAAAAATGCAATGGTCCCTGAACCAGATAGGCGCTGAACCAAAGTGTCTCTCCAGGTATCATTTTGGATTTGTCAGTGTGCAAGTAGACTCTTTCTGAGAAATTATTAAGCTGATAAACTTTTAAAGCCTCTCCTATCTCATTTCGAGGTTTGCTCTGATTTTGTGAAACTACTTGGAGCCCTAGAAATATTAGTATTATGGCAAATAGTTGTTTTGTAAGTATTGATGAGTTCATATAGAGTATCAAAATGCACAAAATTAGTGCCACGTTTGTACTCCAAAACCAATGAACTGGACAGCAAAACTTTCCATAAATACCTTAGAGCTTTCTTACAATTTCAAAGTGTCAAATAAGACGGTGTTTTGCTAAAACCTCGACTGCCCAAAAAACAAAAGGCCGATTAAAATCGGCCTTTACAGTAGCGGGGGCAAGACTCGAACTTGCGACCTTCGGGTTATGAGCCCGACGAGCTACCAACTGCTCCACCCCGCGATAAGGATTGCAAAAATAATATTCTCAATCGGATTGACAATACAATTGTAGGGGTTTTATTTTTTCAACATGTCAATTCTCAAAATGCTTAAGAATCTCTTTTTCATATTTCTATTAGTTATTAGCTGTGCACATGCACAAACGATACAACACGAGGTTGGTGACGTGACCATCGAAGTTTATCTACCTCCAGGTTATTACCCAGGTAAAGCATACCCGACCGTATACTCCAACGATGGAGAATGGCTATTTGGCACTAATTCCTGGAAACTTGATGAGAAATTGGATGAATGGATTAAAAGTGGTCAGATTGAACCTTTGATTTTAGTAGGTGTTTTCAATCATGGGAAGAGAGAGTCTTATTATATTCCATATAATGACCCAAGAATAGGAGACTATACTTCAGAGGCGGATGATTACACCTCAAAAATCATTGATGAGATTATCCCTTTTGTTGAAAAAAAATATGCCACCTCCAAAAAGAGAGCACTTATGGGTTCCTCTTTCGGAGGACTTCATAGCACCTGGGCTGGACTCAACAACCCAAATGTCTTTTCTTTCATTATTGCTCAATCTCCCTCCTACTGGGTCAGCAATTTCGAAATTCACAAGGAAAAGATCTCAAAAAATAATCAGTGCGTATGGATTGATATAGGGACGAATGATTGGGATGATGTATTGACGATGTACTATACACTTTCAAAGGCAGGATTCAAACCCGGCAAAAATCTGTTCTACTATGAAGACAATAAAGGCACCCATGCAGGAGAATCCTGGACCAAAAGACTTAAGTATCCTTTGATCTTATTTACCAAAGGCGCCAAATCAAAAATCACATCATTTGAATTAAAGACTGAGTACATACCTAGCGCCCAAAGAAAAGGGTATTACTTTTCGAGAGTCAATCCAGTGGTGACACTACAGAATGGGGTTAAATTCAGTTCATTTCCACTAATCTTCCACACCGAGGAAGGCAAAGCAGAAGTATCGCCTTATGGATCATTTAAAATCGAAGAAGGCGCTTCCGATGAAGTTTGGGGAGAATACGCCGGGGAAAAATCTACAACCAAGGTCAAGTGGAAAGATAATCCGATGAACAATCGGTGAATAGCTAGCATAACCTTTCTAGCTTTGCGTTCTCAATGGACGAAAAGCAATCATTCAAAGCCGGTTTTGTTAATATCATCGGTAGGCCCAACGTGGGTAAGT
>JANQST010000310.1 GCA_028279155.1 Cyclobacteriaceae bacterium | reverse complement strand
TTTTTAGCCGGATCCGTGAGTTTAGTCACGTTATATTCCTTGGCAGTTCTTGGTAAAACTTGCATCAACCCTATCGCACCTGCCCAAGACTTAGCCCTTCTATCAAATTTTGATTCTTTGAAAATTTGAGCTGCTAACAACCGCCAATCCCAGCCCAGCTCGGCAGCAGCATCCTTAATCAAAGAATCATAAGGAGAAATATTGTCTCCACTCATGGTTGAATACTTGCTTCTCGATCTTGCAAGTGAGGCCTTGGAGCTTTTGAAATACTTGTCATAAATCACATAGTAATCGGTGGTTTTCCTCATTTTCTCAATCCATGTATTCAATGAGGTCAGGAGTTCAGGAGCGTTTTTTCTGACTCCCCATGCTATTTGTTGCGGGAAGCTAACAGCTGTTTTTATATCCAGATTTCGGTAGTAGGTGGAGTTCACCTGCGCAATGTTCTTTTCGACAACCGTATAATCTATACTTCCATCAGCAACTCCTTTAATTAGTTGCTCCGTTTCCACCTCATTGCCTCCCGGTGTGATCAGAATGTCTCCACCAATCTCTTCTGAGAGATTAACCAGTCTGTCATGGTATGAGGAATGTGATCTCACAGTTACTTCTTTACCAATCAAGTCAATAGGGTTCCGAATGAGCTCTGCTTCGATCTCATGATACTTCATTTCCCGCCAATTCTCCGGTTTTCTCTGGATTAAAACCAAATGTTGCTGATTGTGGTAGTGTGTAAAGGCAATTTTTTTCTTTCTCTCTTTAGTGACCGTCAGGTTGTAGGCCATGATATCACCTATCCCTGTGTTGAGTTTATTGAATGCCTCTTCTAAATTTTGGGTAATGTCAATTCTTAATTCTACACCAAGCTGGTCACTGTATCGCTTTAAAAGCTCATATTCATAACCCATTGTCTGCCCCCTATAAATGAATAACCCAGTTGAACTATTGTCTATCAAGGCGGTGACGTATCCACGCTCTTTGATTTTATCAAGGTCAAATTCGAAAATGAATTCTTCCCTTTCCTTGATTTCAAGATTGCTGCTAACTGAAGATTGTCTGCACGAAACAACTAAAAGGCACAGGCAAACAAGAATCCCTATGTTTTGGAAGTTGGGTGACATACCAAGAGATAATGTACAAAAAAAACGTAAGATTTCTGGAGAGAGTTCTCTATTTAAGCCAGAGGTTCTGAAGATACTTCAGTTAATTCAACTACTGCTTGTTTAATTGCTTCTTTGTCATAACCACACTCATGGTGTAATTGAGGCTGTTCACCATGTTCGACGATCCTGTCAGGTATCCCAAGTCGTTTGATGCTAATCTGGTAGTCATTGTCTGAAGCAAATTCCAGAATGGCCGATCCAAAACCACCCATCAAACATCCATCTTCTACTGTTACTACCTTATTGAATGTGCTCATCACATCATGCAGCATTTCTTCATCCAGCGGTTTTGCGAAACGCATATCAAACGCTGCGGGATTCAATCCATCATCCTTTAGCTCAAGTGCTGCTTCTTCAGCAAAATTACCAACATGCCCTATCGATAGTATAGCTACTTCGGATCCCTCAACAATTTGTCGACCTTTACCAATTTCTACTTTTTCCAGCTGGGTTCTCCATTCAGGCATAACACCATTCCCACGAGGATATCTAATGGAGAAAGGTCCATCGTGTTGGCTGGCTGTATACATTAAGTTTCTAAGCTCGGACTCATTCATAGGTGCTGATACAACCATATTTGGTAAGCACCTCATATACGCAATGTCATAAACGCCATGATGGGTGGGTCCATCTGCTCCTGCAAGGCCAGCCCTATCCATGCAAAAAACAACAGGCAAATTTTGAATACATACATCGTGAACCACTTGATCATAAGCGCGCTGCATGAACGTACTGTAGATGTTACAGAAAGGAACCAACCCTTGTGTCGCAAGGCCTGCAGAAAATGTAACTGCATGCTGCTCTGCGATACCTACATCATATGCTCTGTCGGGAAGCTCCTCCATCATGATCTTCATTGAAGAACCTGAAGGCATAGCTGGGGTTATTCCTATAATCTTTTCATTGGCCTTGGCTAACTCGACAAGGGTATGACCAAAAACATCCTGATATTTCGGCGGTTGAGGTGTGTCATACACCTTTTTATTGATCGCTCCGGAAATCTTATCAAAAGTGCCAGGAGCATGCCATTTAGTTTGGTCTTTTTCAGCCAGATCGTACCCTTTACCCTTTACAGTCAAGCAATGCAAAATCTTTGGGCCTGGAATGTTTTGAAGGTCTTTAAGAACATCAACCAGATGATTGACATCATGACCATCTATGGGGCCGAAATATCTCAAGTTTAGAGATTCAAAAAGATTGCTTTGCTTGAGTAGCAGTGATTTCACACTGTTCTCGACTTTAGCAGCAATTTCCTGTGCATTCGGGCCAAACTTGCTGATTTTACCTAGCAGCTTCCAAATCTCATCCCGGAATCTATTGTAAGTATGGCTTGTTGTAATGTCTGTCAAATAATCCTTGAGTGCTCCAACATTCGGATCAATGGACATGCAATTATCATTCAAGATGATGAGCAAGTTTGAGTTAGAGACACCTGCGTGATTCATCGCTTCAAAAGCAAGTCCCCCTGTCATTGCACCATCACCAATTACCGCAATGTGCTGCTTATTTTCATTTTTTTGTTTAGAGCCTTCAGCCATGCCAAGAGCAGCAGAAATTGAAGTTGAGGAATGCCCAACTCCAAACGTATCGTATTCACTTTCAGCTCTTTTGGGAAACCCTGAAAGGCCTTTGTATTTTCTGTTGGTGTGAAAATTATCTCTTCTTCCGGTCAGGATTTTGTGTCCATAAGCCTGATGTCCTACATCCCACACCAATTGATCTATTGGGGTATTAAAAACGTAGTGAAGTGCAACTGTTAATTCAGTAACACCAAGGCTTGCACCAAAGTGGCCGCCATATACAGATACATTATCTATAATGAAATTTCTTAACTCCTCACAGACTTGTGCGAGTTGCCGCTGATCCAGCTTCTTGAGATCCTTAGGTGAGGTCGCAACAACCTGAGCATGCCAGTGCGTACCACTAATCGAGCAACTAACTCAAC
>JANQST010000308.1 GCA_028279155.1 Cyclobacteriaceae bacterium | reverse complement strand
AATTAATCACTGTATTTGGAGATGGCAATCAAACACGGGATTTTACGTGGATAGATGATACTATAAAAAGTAGTTTGTTGTTAGCGGAGAAGGTAGATGGGTTTGAAATATTCAACATTGCGAATGAGAATGAAATGTCAATTCAGGCCCTAGCGCAGAAAATTGTAGAAGTAACTGGATCTAAGTCACAAATAGGTTTTATCGATGCACCAAGCAAAAGATATGACTATGAAGTGGGCAGACGTTTTGGTAGTTCCGAGAAACTTCATAGCCACACTGGATACAAGCCCACCACCGATATTAATGATGGATTGACGCACATTTTTGAAAACCTCTAATCGTGTCACCTCAAAAATCTTTGTCATCAGAGGCATACACCTCAAGTCGGAAGTACCCTATAAACCTCAAAGCCGATGACAAAGCGCTTTTCCAACATGAGATAGAAAGACGAATACCTGAGAGTTACCTGCTGGCCATCGTGAACGCTCAGGTAACCATCGATGGGGTTGTCTTTTCAAAAGATGGAATTGTCGAAGAATCATTGTTTGCGGACGCTCATAAAAAATTTTACAATTGGATCTACTTTTTTGGTCAGCGATTGCTCAGAAGAAGTGTGACTCTAGGCAAAGGGCTCTTAATATTCAATTCCTGGAGTTTTGGGTACTTCCATTGGATGACAGAAGCAGTTCCAAGACTCTACTTGAGCAGAGATTTCCTCGGATCTCATACACTTATTTTGCCCAGAGTCGATAACCGAATTTGGAACAAAGAATCGTCTATTAAATCCTTCATCAAGAAAGGAAGTGATTTAAATTGGGACGACGGGTTCCTTCATGATTCCCTCAGTGTCTTTAACATCTCAAAAATTGATTGGATAGAACCGACATCATTACTGAAGGTTAGGGAATTGAGGCTTCAGACGTCTTTAGCAGTCAGTGGGAATTACAATGAAAAGGTAATGAAGGAGCTGAGGCAGCTTTATCAGCGCCACTACCATTGTAGGGATCAAACACCTATAAGGAATGTATACATCACTCGAAGACTAGCAGAGCGGAGAACGGTTGAAAATGAAGAAGATGTACAGTCTCTGTTGATTGATCACAATTACGAAGTTGTCGATATGGATCAGCTAACATTTGGTAAACAAGTGGAGCTGATGTTTGAAACCAGGAACCTCGTTGGCTTACATGGTGCTGGCTTAACGAATATGATGTTTATGCAGGAGGGTTCTAAAATATTGGAGCTTAAGCTAGCCGGAGATCGGAGTAATCATTGCTATTTTGCACTAGCCAATGCCATGAACCTTGGATACTACTATCTCTATTGTTTGGGTGAAACCGATGTTCAAAATTCTGACGTATTTGTTGATTGCGAGAAATTAGGTTCTCTTGTCAATCAAATGAATTGATTTTTCTCTTAAGTAAATCGCTATTAAAACTAGCCCAATATACCTGCCTGGCCTTAATGGCATCCGAGCTATCGCCGCACTGGCAGTAGTTGCTACGCATACAGTACTACAACTTGAGGATTTTGGATTAGAACCACTCATTGGTTATTGGGATGATGGCACGATAAGAAGCCTAGATTTAGCCGCATACGGCGTCAGCATGTTCTTTGCTCTCAGTGGGTTTTTAATTACCTACTTATTGTGCTTTGAGAAGGAGATGCAAGAAGTTTCCGTTTCCAGATTCTATCTGAGACGAATACTAAGAATATGGCCACTTTACTATGGATACCTAATTATCGTATTACTTATTTATTTTATCTACGAGATAGAATTTAACTCCTCTTCGCTCCCCTTCTACATCTTTTTTGGCGCAAATATTCCGTATGTGGTAGGGGCTTCAATGCCTTTACTCGTCCACTACTGGTCTTTAGGTGTAGAGGAACAGTTCTACATTTTTTGGCCTTGGATTAACAGACTAAAAATCAAGACGATTGGAATTACCACACTTGCTTTGATCGTAGCCTTGATTGGATCAAAGCTTTTTCTGCATTTTGGAATGCCTGGCACCTCCATTGAGTATTTCTTAACAATCTCAAGGTTTCAGTGTATGCTGATTGGCTCACTTGCTGCTTTACTTTACTACAGTAAAATAAATTTAATAATTCGATTCGCAACTCATCCGATTGTTCAATTTATTTGTTGGTCTACTATCGTTCTTGTCGCCATCAATAAGTATCATATTGCATCGGTTGTTGATCAGGAAATAGTCACTGTTATTACCTCGGCCCTAATTTTGGGACAGGTTGAAGGAAAGGGGATTGTGAACCTTGAAAACCGAGTGTTTGATTTTCTTGGTAGAATCTCCTATGGAATATATGTTATTCACCCAATGATCATATATATGCTTGTAAAATTTCTCAGGCCGAACAGTTCTATCGAAGTACTTAATTATATATTTGTCTTCACCACCGTTGTAGCTGGGACTGTCTTTTTTGCCTATCTTTCATATCGGTACTTTGAGAGTCCTTTTCTCCGTTTAAAGTCGCAAAAATTCAGTACAATCAAGAGTTTAAGTAGTGGATTTGGACGGAATAAGTTCTAATTCAAACTATAAAATGACCTAACATGGATACTCCGGAAGTATCATTTATTATCCCTGCATATAACGAATCAGAAGTCTTTCCGGAGCTTGTTGATCGAATGAATACTTTGATCGACCGCATTGATAAAAAAAGCGAGGTTATATTGATTGACGATGGTAGCAACGATAACACTGCTTTTTTGATGGAGGAGTTAGCTTTAAAAGATCCAAGGTATCAATGTCTTTTTCTTTCAAGGAATTTTGGTCACCAGAAGGCATTGAGTGCAGGGTTGGACTTTGCCAGAGGTGAATACATCATGTTGTTAGATGCTGACTTGCAAGATCCACCAGAAGTATATTTTAATTTCATAGAAAAAGTAGAGGAAGGTTACGACGTTGTTTACGGAGTTCGTCAAAATAGGAAGGAGGGATGGATCAAGCGAGGGTTTTACAATGCGTTTTATACTTTGTTAAACAAAATTTCCAACTATCCAATTCCTAGAGATTCGGGTGATTTTGGAATGATTACACGGAAAGTTGTCGAAGCGATTAATCGTAATAGAGAGGAGAGTAGATTTTTAAGAGGTTTGAGGAGTTGGGTAGGTTTTAGACAGGTTGGGGTGACGTACGAACGAATGGAAAGAGCCGCCGGAGTACCAAAATACACAGTAAAAAAATTACTAAAGTTGGCACTTGATGGAATTTTTAATTTTACAACCATTCCTATCAAATTGCTTACCATTTCAGGCTCCATTTGTATTTTTAGTTCTTTGGTCTACTTTGTTATTACAGTTATAAGAAAATACCTATATCATGATGTGCCTACGGGATTTACTGCCATTCTTTTCACAGTAATACTATTTGGTGGGTTTCAGCTGCTATCTCTAGGTATAATAGGAGAATATATTCAACGAATTTTTTTCCAGGTAAAGCAAAGACCACTCTATTTCATTAGAAAGAAAATTGTAAACGGTGAAGAAATACTGTGATGAGTAAAATTGAGATGATATCATCACCTGAAGAGGTGGATATGACCGATGATTATTACCAATTTGCCACAAAAGAACATTTTTGGATAAAGGCTAGATTTAATGCCGCTATGAGAAATGATGAAGTCAAATCTTTAAGGAACAAAAGACTTCTAGAAATTGGATGTGGTAATGGCGTAGTGATGAATCAACTTGAGGAGAAATATCAGACCATCGTCGATGGGTGTGACCTTAACATGTTTGCCTTAGAACAAGTTGGTGAGGTGAATGGTAGACTTTTCTGCTTAAACATTTTTGACAGGCCCAAAGAACTATTAGGCTCATACGATGGGATCTTACTAATGGATGTTATTGAGCATATTGAGGATCATGTAGAATTTTTGAAAACCTGTGCGGAATATTTGAAAGAAGGAGGGTTTATTCTGATAAATGTACCTGCTTTAAATAGTCTATTTAGCGAATATGACGTGCTAAATGGTCATAAAAGAAGATACAATAAGAAAATGATGCGGAAGTTGTTTGCTTCTTGCGACATAGAGGAAGGCAGAATTTTTTATTGGGGATTTATATTGTATCCGCTACTATACCTAAGAAAACTCATCCTCAAGCTTCGTTCAAAAAGAAACCCAATTACATTAGGGTTCAAACCACCAAATAGAATAGTTAACATCCTTTTTGATAAACTACTTGCTATAGAGAACTCGATAATCAAATCTCCGATTTTTGGAACTTCACTAGTTGGATTTGGGCGCATAAGATCAAGTAAGGATGATTGAATATCTTTTAGTCTACTATTCATTCTTGCTGATCTTGGTTTTTATTGGTGCGGGGATCTTCTTGATAGTAAGACGCAAAGTCAATCTAACTTTTTTTGAGGCGCTTCTATTGATTTTTCTTAACGGGTATATAGTTACTATTACCTCATTCTCTCTTTATCAGACTGGTTTCACGTCGATCAATTTCTTGTACATAGTCTTGTTTATGTTTGGATGGTTTGAGTTGACGAAAATGCCCCCCGTCACTCCAAAAAGACCTCTGGTGAATTGGGGACATGTTTTAGTCTTGTTCATCGTGTCATTATTTTGCTTTTCATTGTGCTATTTTACTATCAGCAATACCTCAGGTTATTTTCAATTTGAGTATTCACATAGAGATTACATTTTATATGCTAAAGTCTCGAAGTACCTTTCGCTGACTGGGCAAGAAAATGGATTTTTTAATCTTAATGAGCTTGATACATACTACAATGGTCCCGATCCATATCATTACTTTGACTTGTGGGGCGCTTCAGTTGCCAGTCATTTTTTTGGGATAAATCACTATCTGAGTCTCAGACTTGTTGTTTATCCGCTATTTTATTTTCTATGTTTTGTAGCTGTCTCATGCGTATTCAAGAAACCAGATTTTTTCAAATTGATACTAGGGTTTATTAGCCTTTGGTTGGGTGGAATTTATTTTGATTTTTTTCAATCCAATGCATTTCTAAATAACCTGACCTCCCTTTCCTATAATTTATTTCATCCAAGCCCATACAAACTAAGTTATTTCTATCTGTATTTCTTATGCAGCTACCTCCTGTTCTCTAAGGGACACACCAGTCTATCCATCATATGTCTTTTAGGATTAACGGTAGCCAACATAATTACCGGACCAGCAATTTTTCTAGCTCTCTTATTGGTTGCAGCAGTCCTCATTTATGACAAGCAAATGAATAGAAAGGACACATACCGAACTATTGCCATTATCTTTTTAACAGCGACACTTTTTATAGTTTTTTACGGTGTACTCAGAACTGACAGGGCAGGCATGGCTGGAGCTGAAATCTCTTCGCCTGCGAAATTATTGGAAGACACCTTTTCGTTAGCCAGCTTGAAAACTCAATTGAATATAATTGGAGGAACAAGCATGTTTCTCATCATTCTGTACTTCCCAATGGCCTTACTTTTGGTCCATAGGAGATCTATATCTCGACTCATATCTGACCTTTGGAAACCTTTACCACTATTTGTTTTATCATGTGTACTATTCAGTATCTTACTTTGGACACTTTTATATGCTGAGGTGAATTCATCGCAAGTATTTTATAATGTATCAATACCTATGATCAATGTCACATTCAGCTTGCTCTTCCTGAGAACATATGCAGATCGTGGCAAGTTTGACTCTACTTTGCCTAACATCGTTGTTGCAATCTTTATTCTATTTGTAATTGCTAACAATGTGCAGCATAGTTTCAGTCATATAGTCAATGAAAAACACCAACCACATAGTGCTGAATATCTGGAAAATGTGGAAGCCGCGGTTGATCATGGATCTCTAGTGGCTTCACTGAAAGCACCATCTGAGATGACCAATATGTATTTTAAACATAATGTTGCATATCCTCTTGGAGACTACTTTGTTCTCTTTGACAAAAACATCAACTCTATTAATGTTGGTGATCTTGACACTCCAATAGATTCTACATCAAAAATGAATTATGTAAGAAGTATAAAAGCAGTTAGAAATGGCTTCTACTACAGGTTTGCTAATTTTCCAGAAAACAAAGACCTAACTCGAGATGAGCTTCTTGCAAAGTTCTTGGACACTTTTGATATCAAATATTTGATTGTATCTAAGGAAGCAGAAACACCACAGTTCCTGAAAGAAAAGGCAAAAGAAACGTTCATAGATTCAAAATCAGGCGAGCAGTTTCTAGTGTTTTAATTTGTAACTAAATTAAGATTTGGAAGAATTTGAATGCTGTGAATAATTTAGAAGAAATCAATTATTCCGAGGTGATCGATTCAAACGGAGTGAGGTATCAGGATTTTAGAAAGCTGCTAAATCCACAATATGCAATCGTTTGGCGAGACATTATAATTGGATATATCCTGATGCTTGGAACGCTAGCAGCGTTTTGCTGGATTGAAAAAATGCAAGATTATTCAGTTCTCGTCATGATGCTTTTATGTGTTCTTTTTGCATTTGTAACTGCCTTTTGGTTAAGCTTCATACAGCTGTTCATACACGAAGCAGCTCACTATAATATCCACCCTAGAAAAAAAGCGAACGACCTTTTGGCAAACATCTTTATAGGCACAATTCTCGGAATTAACATAGAAGCATACAGAAGGACTCATTGGAAACATCACCAAAGGTTGGGTCATTCTGATGACTCAGAGCATAGCTATTTCAATGCACTCAGCATGATCAATTTTATTAAGATGCTGACAGGAATTCATGCTTTCTCTGTACTCCTGAGTAGAAGTAAGGCGGAAAGTGGACAAAATGAAGTGTCTATGAAGCAACAGAAAATAAGCTTACTGATTGGCGGATTTCTGAATGCAGCATTTTTATTGATTCTATCCATCTACGGGTTCTATTTCACAGCTGCTATGTGGGTGCTAACCGTTATTGTATTTTACCCCTTTTTTGCAACAATCCGACAAATTTTAGAGCATAGAGATGAAAAGTATGTTGGCAAACATTTAAACTTCTTTGAATCAGAACATGGGAAGGTAAGCCGAATGTTCAAACCGGGACTACTGGCCTTCTTCCTGGGTGGGGCCGGCTTTAACAGGCACATGATTCATCATTGGGATCCACAAGTATCTTACACGAACTTGAAGCAAGTGGAGGAATACCTTGCGACTACAGCAAAGTGTGGTGAGATTATCAAAAATTCAAAAACAACTTATTGGCGCACTTTTCTGAATTTACTTGAAGCATGAATGAAAAAGGAGGAATAATTTGTCCAGTCTGTGGGAATAAAGAGACCAAAATTTGGACTCGTGCGATTGACAGAGAGTACCGTACTTCAGAGGAAGAATATACATTTTACAAATGTGGAAAGTGCGTTACACTCTTCCTATGTGAGTTTCCAGTTAATAAACTACAGGAAATTTACCCTTCTAACTACTACTCTTTCGTAGATCAGAAGAAAAGCATTGCCTCACACGTCAAAGAATACTTTGATAAACTTTACTTCAAAAAAATTCTACGAAGATTCAAAAATCGACCTATCAATATTCTTGATATTGGAGGGGGATCCGGTTGGCTAATTGACATTATCGCCAGAATTTACTCCAATATCAATGTTGCCCAGGTAGTCGATATTGATGAGAATGCTAAAATGCTTGCTGAAGAAAAAGGATATCGATT
>JANQST010000278.1 GCA_028279155.1 Cyclobacteriaceae bacterium | reverse complement strand
TCTGTACCCTTGTCGGTATCGTCTGTACCATTGTTGGAAACATTTGTACCTCTGTCAGGGTCAGATGTATAGTGGTTGATGAGGTTAATACAATAGTTTTTAGCCTAGATACTGTGGTTTTATAATTGAATTGTAGTGAAATTGTCGTTTTTTACTACAATTTATGAAGTTAGTTCCATTCTAAGGCTTAGTCGAGTCGCGATACCATTCAATGAGTAGCAATCCAAAGTAGAATTGGTAGCTACGATTCCTTTTTGGGTCGTACAGTACCGCTCGCGAATGGATGAACAATTCCTTTTTCTTGTTCGGAGTGTATTCGATGGTAATTTTTAGATCTGCGGATACGCCTTCTAAAAATCCTTTCCTGGAACGAAAAAAGTATCCCCAGAATTTCGTGCGTTTACATTCCCGGTAGAACAACTGAGCCATTTGTGGCTTGAGTTCAATGCTTTTTCCTGCTTTTTCGAGAAATACTCTCATGATCACCAGTTATTAATCTTGTTCCACGCGGCATCACCTGTGGCATCCTCCCCGTTCCAATAGGCAGGGTGCGTCACACGCCCATTCTTTGTCCATTCGGCTTTGACAACTTCATTGCTTCTCATATTGGAGGTTCCTTGCTTCTTGTATCCTTTGGTTCCATAAACACTCACTCTGTGAGGAAAATCATTCAAATCAAAAGGAATTTCATCTGCAATATTTTCTGCAATGGAATCCCAGGGTCCAAAGTCAATGCCGGTGTTACAACCTGAGCAATAGATGTGAACCCGATCACAAAGAATGTCCTTGTTTTGCATCATTTGGGCAGCGAAAACATCCGTATTGTCACTGCCAATTGCATCGCTAATTCCATCAATAGAGTCGGGCGATCCATGTGCCCCTATTTCCAATGTATGAAGACAATGTACTGGCGGACCCATGCAGATTGTTCTGATCTTTGCCCACAAGTCCGGGATGCTAGTAAAATCAGGAGTCATTTTATGTGACTTTGCCCGATGATGGGCCGCATAGGCAGCACGTGTTGTGTTTAAATGTGTTCCGTGCATTGCCCTGGTATTGACAGGCATTGCCACAATTTTTATTTCACCCATTGGCTTAGATATTCAATTCGATCTTACTTAAAGATAACGGAAAGATACGTAAGACTAGGTACTGAATTTAACTGTCTTGTCCTGCCTGACTTGATTGATACCGTGCCTGAATGGTATGACACAGGAGGAAAGTAAATTGAGTGACATGCTGATGTACAAACGCAATTCATCACAAACTCCCTTGCGATTTTCGCGTTCAACGTTAAATTGCCGATTCGAATTTGCCATCAAGGAAACGTGGGCTTGACCTTTCAATGAAACGAACGTTTGTATCCAGATTACTTTTTTTCGTTCAGTTTATTCCTCTTAAAAGGAATGGGTTCATTTTCCTACTCTTCACTTTCTTAATGTCACTCTTTCTTCGAAACGAGTATTACGGAGAAGAGTCACAATTCACTCCATTTTTATTGACGTTTGCATGGCTGATAGGGGTCTTTGCCGGGCTAGTACTTGGGGTTGGTTTCCTCTATACCTTATTCTGTTGGGCCTACCTGGCGATCAAAAGCAAGAAACTGACCATCGACTTGTCCATTGGGTTGGAAGACGGACAAAAAGGGGTAGCTGGATTAGTTCCTATGAAACTATCTGTTTCACGAGTGATCATGCCAATCATTGGGTACCTGAAAGCTTGGGTCGTTTTTGAAGATGGGAGCATGGTTGGTCCTGTAGTGATCAATAAATTTTCAGGAGGATGGAAAGACTTGTTGTTCAAAGAAGGGGAGGCAAGTTTGCAGCTGACCAAACGAGCTCAGTACAATGTAAAGGGGTACATATTCTCTTTTGAAGATTACTTACAGTTCTTCCGCTTTTCCTACTTTAAAAAATTCAAGAAGGCCTTTTATCTCTATTCACAGAAAAGAGACGTTCCGCCCACGGATATTCCCCCTTCCAAAGCACGTGAGGAGTTGGAGAAAGTGAAAACAAGCAAACGGGTAGAGGGGGATTTTCTTAACTATAAGGATTTTGAATCAGGGGACGATGTACGTAGGATCGTCTGGAAAATTTTTGCAAAGAACAAGGATCTGGTCGTTCGAATACCCGAGATCATAAATCCGTATGCCTCACATCTCCATTTATTTGCAAGCTTTCAAAATTCACTGATTGGAGAAGATTCCAAATATGAGAGTGGGATGCTGGACTACTACAAAGACATCATTTACAACACGTGCATTCAAATTGAGAAATCGGGAAGAAAAATAGAATTCAGTATGGATCAGGTGGTAGGTGATAGTTTGATTGTTGACAAAAAGGACCAACTGGCGTATTTTTTGAGTTGTGCGGAATGGAAAAGTGAGCAATTAATTGATCAGTTTCCTTCCACGGGATCAACCAACGTAGTTTGTGTGAGTTCCCTGGTTCCGGCAGAAGAATTGGAAGAATTAATTAGTAAACGTTCAGCCATACTGTTCATCGTTCAGGTTTCGAGCTACTTGGATGAGCAAAACTTATTTAATTGGACAAACGTGATTCTAAGAAAAGAGGATCAAAGTGAATTGGCTAAACTTCGATGGGTGCTTTCTCCTCAACGTAGGAAGATCAAGCAAAATGAAAAGAAAATCGCAGGATTAGTGGAATCAGATGCATTTCAGGGGCAATTGATATGACAATAAAGAAGAAAGGTAAAAATCTCATTTTGGGACTGGTGCTGTTGGTTCTTCCGACACTCCTGGTCACCTTTCCGCTACTGAGTTATGTCAGTGAACACTATTCATTGCTATTCATCAATGCTTCCTTTATTGCAGGCCTTTTTGGAAGTGCGATGATCGTGGCATTTATCCTGCACAGTACCCGATTGAGGTTTTTCATTGTATTTGGAGCATTATTGGTGTTCCTCTATTGGGTTTATCAAAGCATTGTCTTTTTTCCATTTAGTGAATTTGACTCGTACTACATAGCTAACCGTTTTCGTATCAATGCAGCACTTTTTGCCATCGGATGGTTTTCTGGTTTTGGTATAGCGAGATGGCGATATTTTCTTGTGTTCTTTTCGTTGATGGTACTGGCAACTTCTGCCATTGCTTTGTCTTCGGTTGGTGTCTATGATGCTAATCAACTGGCGTGGCTAATAGCGCCACCAGTCTTCTATACCTTTTATGCGCTTTTTGCCAAAGAGTTACTCAACCTCATTCGACATCAGAGCAAGATCAATTATGGCAAAATCCTGGTCCGGGTAGGAGTGTTCTGTGCGATTTTGTTTTTGCTATTCTGGACAGCTACCCAGCTTCTGCAATCAAAATTTACCGAGCTAGACCAGGCACTACAGTCTCAGCAGGATGGTGAAGGAGAAGATGGAGGCGGCTCTGATTCGAATAACGATGACAGCATGATGAATCAGGATGGTGAAAACCGTTTTCAGTTGAAGGACTACACGGAACTTAGACCCCGACTTAGGCAATCGGAGGAGCTACTGTTTACTGCAT
>JANQST010000270.1 GCA_028279155.1 Cyclobacteriaceae bacterium | reverse complement strand
TCGCTAGTGTCGATTTCTGAAACTTCGGGCCGCTCAAGATTTACAGTAGCTGCAAACAGATAATTGGCACCTGCGGTATGGTTCACAAGGTTGCCATAGGTTGCCAATGGCTCTATGGGAGAAAAACTAAAATGTTCGGCTGGCATTTTCTTGGTTGTCCCAATGACCATGGTTTTCATTCGGTCCCAAGCTTCCAAAACCTTCTTTTGGCCAATAGTTGTACCTTCTTGACCTTCTGTAGATTCAGCTGGTGCCGCGCTACAAGCATATATCAAAGCTAAGAGCGGGATGGTAAATAGTTTTATGGTTTTCATATCGGATTGTGTTTGATTTCAACCCGAAGCTAGAAGCGGTAAGATGTTTCAGAAAAGAATATGTGCTCGGCAGTTAAAGTAGGTTTTAATCGTTAAGGATGCCTGAATTTTAAAATGCAAATCGTTCTTTGAATTCGATTAGCTCAGTCTTCAGATCTGACTCCGAAAATTTTTGAATATGATCAAATAATCTGCTTCCCGGATCTACCTTTAGTTCTCTAAGGTTCATGTGTTGATTGGTAAAGAGAAATTCTAACTCAGGATAAATCTCCTTAACAGTATCAACCAGGTCAAGGATTTGCAAGTTTTTATCTACCAGATTGTAGGTTCCGGATGCCACGTCTTTGATGATTGTTCTTGCAATGCTATCTGTGAGGTGGTCCACATGGATAAAGGCTCGTGATTGCTTTCCATTTCCGAAGATCTGAATGCGGCCAGTGAAATTTGCATCAAACATAAATCGATTGATTACAGCATCGAAACGCATGCTTTTGCTGTAGCCATAAACGTTTCCGCCTCTCAGTGTTATAGCAGTCATTTTCTCTTCGAGCCGGTTGACATGCTCTTCGCCCCGTAGTTTGGATATCCCATAGAAAGTGGATGGAGAAGGAACGGTGTCTTCCGTTGCTACCTCGTCACTTGCACCATAAACTGATGTACTACTCAAGTAGATGAATTTGGAGATGTTACTTTCTTCTGCGCAGTATGCAACTTCAGCTGTTCCCCAGTGGTTTACCTGCTCGTAGAAATGTGGGTCAGTATTGGCAAAAGGTGTTGTGACAATTGCGGCTAGATGTACGACAACATCGGCATCCTTCATTAATCGTTTGAGTTGTCTAGTATCCAGGATATCGCCTCTGTAAGCCTGAATTTTTTCCTTGTTTATAAAAGTGTCTCCCAGAAAGAAGTTATGATGACCTTTACTCAAGTTATCATAAACGATAATCTTCTCAATTGCCTCTTCCCCAACCAATCGCTTCACAAGCTTTGTTCCAACGTATCCTGCACCACCTGTAATTAATACTTTCATATTTGTCTTTGCTTTAAGCCAACTGTTAACTCTGGACTTTCAACTATTTTATTAAATCAGTGTGTAAACCACATTCAACTTTATTCAATCCGTACCACCTTGCCTCACGTTCTTGCATTTCAAGATCCACTTTTCGGGTACAAGGCTCGCATCCAATGCTGATATACCCTTTCTCATCAAGTGGATGTTTGGGTAGGTCATGTTCTTTGACATAAGCAAATATTTTCTTCTTGTCCCAATCAAGCATTGGATGAAACCGAATGCAGTTGTATGGAGCTTCCTGCTCAACTTTCATTGCTTTTCTTACTGCACTCTGATCTCCACGAACTCCGTTGATCCAAACATCATGACTGGCAAGGATTGCCTCCATCGGTTGTGTTTTGTTCAAATAGCAGCAATGATCAGGATCTGTTGTGAACATGAGCTTACCATTTGGTTCGCGTTGCAAATATTTGGGTGTGTCAGGTTTTAAATCAACTAGTTCGAGTCCAAAACGCTCAATCACTTGATCACGGTAAGAAATGGTTTCAGGAAACAGGTAGCCGGTATTAATACAATAAACAGGAATTGTATTGTCTATCTCACTTAGAATATGAAGCAATACAATACTATGTGTTTGGAAGGAGGAAGTTGTGAAGAGTGTTTTCCCGCTAGTCTTGTAGTTCTCAATTTTTGCTCGGATCTCTGCTATTTCCACTTGCTGAATTTATCCGCAAAACAAACACCATGGAAAATAAATTCATAGTAAAGGAAACATCTTCTGACAACTATTTGTTAATTGACCGGTAATTTCGCAGTATGCCCAAAGTAACGATTAGCAGAAAAGAGCATTTCAATGCCGCACATCGTCTTTTCAACCCAGATTGGTCGGATGAGAAAAATGACTCAGTGTTTGGGAAATGCAACAACCCCAATTGGCATGGGCACAACTATGAGCTGATTGTTAGTTTGACAGGTGAGCCTGACCCGAACACGGGTTATGTCTATGATATGAAAAAATTAAGTGATCTGATCAATGAATGTGTCATTGAAAAGTTAGATCACAAAAATTTGAATTTGGATGTAACCGAATTCAAAAATTTGAATCCAACAGCTGAGAATAT
Source organism: Cyclobacteriaceae bacterium (assembly GCA_028279155.1). Taxonomy (GTDB): domain Bacteria; phylum Bacteroidota; class Bacteroidia; order Cytophagales; family Cyclobacteriaceae; genus Ekhidna. The sequence continues at coordinate 2,164 of JANQST010000270.1, read as the reverse complement.
TGCCATTGTAATCTATAATTTACTTAAGGCTAAAATTGGACCTGAGTCTGATTTGAAAATTAAACTTTATGAAACGGAACGAAACTTTGTTGAATACCCAGCATAATCACGATAATGATGATGATCACTTTTCATCCTCAAGTGAGACTCCATTAAGACCGGATGCCTTTGAACAAGATGATGATCTTAAGATTGAGTTGATCTCCAAACACTTTAAAGAGATTATGCACATTCTTGGACTGGATCTGGAAGACGATAGTTTGAAAGGAACTCCAAATAGGGTAGCGAAGATGTACGTGAAAGAAGTCTTCTCCGGTCTAAACCCTGCCAATAAACCACATGCCAGGTTATTCGAAAACAAATACAACTACGATCAAATGTTGGTGGAGAAGGATATCACCTTCTATTCTCACTGTGAGCACCATTTCGTTCCTATCTACGGAAAAGCGCATGTAGCATATTTTTCAAGTGGAAAAGTGATTGGCCTATCTAAGATCAACAGAATTGTTCAGTACTTTTCTAAGCGTCCCCAAGTTCAGGAAAGATTAACAATACAAATTGGCAATGAACTAAAATCCATACTCCAAACAGAAGATGTGGCGGTAGTGATGGATGCTTCACACATGTGTGTTTCGTCGCGCGGTGTGAACGACACAAACAGCCGAACAGGAACTGCATTTTTTGATGGAAAATTCAAGGATCAGGAAGTCAAACGAGAATTTTTGAATTACATCAATACACCTACCCCTGAACAGTAATTTCTAACATTTCCGAAAGAAATAAATGTAGATTTTTTTAGAAAGTGCAAAAACCTATCTTTGCGCACTGTTTTTGAAAATCTATAAATAAATCATGGATAAACTTATCTATTTAGTGCCTGCTCTCGGGCTTCTTGGTCTTGTTGTAATGATCATTAAATCACGTTGGGTGAACAAACAAGATGCCGGTGATGAAAAAATGCAAACCCTTTCAAATCACATACGAGAAGGAGCCTTGGCATTTCTTAGTGCTGAATATAGAATACTTGCAATTTTTGTTGTATTAGCCGGTGTCCTGCTAGGAGTAATTTCTTCCCTGGTAGAAACTACACACTGGTTCATCGTAATCGCCTTTGTTATCGGAGCTTTCTTTTCTGCATTCGCCGGAAACATCGGCATGAGAATCGCAACAGCTGCAAATGTTAGAACAACACAAGCCGCCAGATCAAGCTTACCACAAGCTTTGAAAGTATCATTTACAGGCGGAACAGTGATGGGACTTGGTGTAGCAGGATTAGCTGTTTTTGGTCTAAGTATGATCTTCATCATCCTTTTCCAATGGTTCATGGGAGGTGCCTGGACAAACACAGGAGACATGACCGTAGTACTTGAAGCATTGGCTGGTTTTTCATTGGGTGCAGAATCTATTGCATTGTTCGCCAGAGTTGGAGGAGGTATTTATACCAAAGCTGCAGACGTTGGAGCTGACCTTGTAGGAAAAGTTGAAGCCGGCATTCCGGAAGATGATCCGAGAAACCCAGCGACTATCGCGGACAATGTTGGCGATAACGTAGGTGATGTTGCAGGAATGGGTGCTGACCTGTTTGGCTCCTATGTGGCTACTGTTTTGGCTTCCATGGTTTTAGGAAATTATGTGATCCGAGATATGGGCGGATCTATTAATGATGCATTTAACGGAATTGGCCCGATCTTGCTTCCTTTAGTTATTGCTGGAGTGGGAATTGTTTTTTCAATCCTGGGAACACTTTTCATAAAAGTCTCAAGCAGCGATGCAAAAGAACCACAAGTTCAAGCTGCGCTAAATAAAGGAAACTGGGGTTCGATCATTCTTACTGCAATTGCATGCTACTTTATTATTGACTTGCTTTTACCTGCTTCAATGTCAATGAATCTTTTTGGGGAAGGACTTCAGACGATTACGTCAATGAGTGTTTTCTACGCGGTGTTGGTTGGACTGGCAGTAGGAGGATTGATCTCTTATTTTACAGAATACTACACAGGTCTTGGGAAAAAGCCCGTGTTGGATATCGTTCAAAACTCTTCAACTGGGGCGGCTACAAATATCATTGCAGGACTTTCAACTGGAATGATCTCGACGTTCGGACCTATCCTTTTATTCGCATTTGCGATCTGGGGAGCCTATGAGTTAGCAGGATTTTATGGAG
>JANQST010000240.1 GCA_028279155.1 Cyclobacteriaceae bacterium | reverse complement strand
GAACTGTAAACAATGTCATGTTCCAGCAAATACAAATAAGCTATTCGTTGCAAGTAATTTCAAGCGATCAAAGCCAAAAGGAAAAAGCTTCGGTGTCTTGGATGGAAGTCCGCCTGCGATCCCTCACGATCTTCAAGTACGGGGCAGCTGTTTGTCCTGCCATGGTGGACCATCAGCTCCAAAAGAAATTCGAGTATCTCACCCGGAAAGGGTCAACTGCCTCCAATGCCATGCACCAACGAATAACCGTCTGATTACCTGGGAAAGGAAATCAGCAAAAGGAGAGGAGGGTGAAGAATGAGAAAGCTTGCTGTTTATAGCATCATCGCTTTTTCTGCAGCTATTTGTTGGAGCTGTTCTGGAAGTCATGAAAAAAAGGGATTGGCGATGATTCAGGAAAGCAATGACTCTATTAGTTATGACCTTTCCAAGTTTCAGCGTGTGGACGAAATGGAGATTGCTACCGTGCTTTCAGAAATTGAGGGCCGGGAGACTCAGTTTCTTGTTCCATCCCGAGCGAGGGAGATTTCAAGTTTTCCTTGCTCCAACTGTCACACGAAACCCCTGGCACAATTAAAAAGTGAACAAGTTGGTAAAAGTGCACATTGGGATATCTCGTTGGTTCATGCTAACAAACTATCCATGAATTGCTCAACTTGCCATGATATGGATAAACCCAATGAACTAACATCACTTACAAAGAACAGCATCAGTTTTGATCATTCGTACCAGCAATGTTCGCAATGCCACTCCACTCAATACAAAGATTGGCAGGGCGGTGCGCATGGAAAACGATTGCGGGGCTGGGTTCCTCCAAGAGTTGTTCAGACGTGTGTGGGGTGTCACAATCCCCACAAACCAGCCTTTGAGAAACGTTGGCCTTCACGTTTGAATACGGCTAAAATTAAAGCAGAACAAAATCATTGATTATGGATCAGGAAAACACATGCGGACATAATTGTACCTGCGGAAGCGGTAAAAATGCACCCGTAGAAGACCATGGGTTCAATCAAACAGGCGATGCAAAAACAAGTAGGCGGGGAGCCCTGAAGAAACTTACCCTTGGACTCCTTGCTGGAGGTGGTATGGCAGCTTCATCGTGCAGTGTTTTGGGTGACGATATTCAAAAGGAGAAGAACAGCCTTAAGTGGGACGAGTTTTTCAAAGACAATTATCGCTTAATGTCGAAAAAAGAAAAGAATGAGACAGTAAAAAGATTGGAACGATTGTACGAGTTGAATTCCGGGAAAAAGATCAATGTTTCTTCAACAGGAGCCACCGAAAATGTACTATTTGGACACGCCTTCAATATTTCCAAGTGTCAGGGCTACATGGATTGCGTCAATGCTTGTGTAGAGGAAAATAATCAAGATCGAAGTTCGCAAATGCAGTACATCCGTATTCATGAGCACAAAAATGGTCAAATCAATTTCGAACTAGCCGAGGACGACTACTTCCACGAAGTGCCAGCGGCGGGGCATTTCTATATGGGAACACAGTGCTACCACTGTGAAAATCCACCCTGTGTGGAAGCATGTCCCGTGGGAGCAACATGGAAAGAAGAAGATGGTATTGTGGTGATTGATTACGATTGGTGTATTGGTTGCCGTTACTGCATGGCTGCCTGCCCTTACGATGGAAGAAGATTTAATTGGCAAGAGCCTCAAGTGCCTGAAAATGAAGTAAATAAAGATCAACATTACTTGGGGAACCGATTGCGTAAGAGCGGTGTGATGGAAAAGTGCACCTTCTGCATTCAACGGTCAAGAAATGGAAAAAATCCAGCATGTGTTGAAGCATGCCCAACGGGAGCACGAATTTTTGGGAATTTGCTTGATCCTAATAGCGACATCCGCTGGGTATTGGATAACAAGAAAGTGTTTCGCTTAAAAGAAGACTTAGGGACCGAACCAAAATTTTGGTATTTCATGGATTAATAAATGATGAACCAACTAAAAATATTCCGTTCACTTGTTAAGGATAGCATCACGAATGCAATGCAAGGTCCACGAACCTACCATTGGTGGATGGGAATCCTTACATTTTTTATGCTCCTCGGTGCCTATAGTTACTACCAGCAGTTAAGTAAAGGATTGGTCGTTACAGGGATGCATGATAATGTGAGTTGGGGATTGTATATATCTAATTTTACGTTCCTGGTAGGAGTCGCTGCAGCATCTGTCATGCTGGTTATGCCAACATACGTATTGAAGGATGTAGATTTTTCCAAGGCCGTTCTCATTGGTGAAGGATTGGCAGTCGCAGCTTTGGTGATGTGCCTTGCTTTTGTAACGGTAGACTTAGGAGGACCGGCCAGAGCGTGGCATCTAATCCCAATTATTGGATTGTTCAATTGGCCAAGGTCTATGCTGTCCTGGGATGTCCTGGTGCTCAATGGCTATCTGTTTATCAACATTACGATTCCACTTTATATTCTGATGTCAAGGTACCAGAACAAGGAACCGAACAAGAAATTCTATCTTCCTGGAGCTATGATTTCGGTTTTTTGGGCAGTTGGGATTCATATGGTAACTGCCTTTCTGTATGCAGGACTTCCAGCCAGACCGTTTTGGAATAGTTCATTACTTGGGCCGAAGTTTCTAGCTTCTGCTTTTGCTGCAGGTCCGGCTTTGATCATTATAATTCTTGAAATGATCAATCGATTTACATCATTCAAAATTGAAGAAAAGTCATTGGCAAAACTAGCCTTGGTTGTAACTGTCGCTGCCCAGATCAATCTGATTATGTTGGGGTCAGAGATATTCAAGGAGTTCTATACTCAGACCCATCACAGTTTAAGTGCCGTGTATCTTTATTTCGGACTGCATGGTCACTCGGGCTTGGTACCATGGACGTACGCCTCGCTGGCACTGAATATTATAGCCACGGGAATCCTAACCTTTCATTTGATTATCAAGAGTTATAAGTGGCTAACAGTTGCTTGTATCTGTTTGTTTGTAGCCATCTGGATCGAAAAAGGAATGGGGCTGATTATTCCGGGATTCATCCCGGGCTCCTGGGGTGAGATTGTGGAGTATACACCTACCTGGATTGAAGTGGGAGTCACGATTGGAATTTGGGCGATGGGAGCATTTTTGTTCACTGTCCTGGTAAAATCCGCCATTGGCATTGAGCAGGGGAAATTGCGGTTTAAGGACTCCGTTTAATCCTAGGGTAAATACCCAAAAGACCGTCCAAACGACTTCTACCTATTTCCATCTAAAATTCATCCGGCATTAGCTGCATAATTTATAATTTGTGCGTCCAATCCAAATGACCATGAATTACAAATCAATTGTTTCCACATTGTTTGCTGTCCTGCTAGTTTGTTCAGCATTTTCACAAGACTATTTCCTTAAAGACAAAGGGCCCTTTGATCCAAACATTCCAACACCTGAACAATTTCTTGGATATGGAATCGGTGAGCATCATACCCGCCACGATCGCATTGTCGCTTATCTGGACAAGTTAGCGGAGCTTTCAGATAGAGCTACAATTGAACGCTACGGGATGACACATGAGTATCGTCAGTTAGTCATTTTAACTGTAACAGATCCATCCAATCATAGCAATCTGGATGATTTGAGAACACAGCATTTGGAGGCCATTGATCCTAATTCTACTGCTGACCTGTCCAACCTTCCTGTTTTCATCAACCTGGGGTATAATGTGCATGGAAATGAGCCATCAAGCTCAGAAGCAGCACTTTTGACGGCATACACATTGGTGGCTTCACAAAGCGACCAGGTAAAAAACTACCTGCAAAATTCGGTCATTTTCATTGATCCAACGATCAATCCTGATGGTCGTGATCGACATACGAGTTGGGCAAATACCTATAAAGGCAAACCTTTGGTGAAAGATCCAAGGGATGCTGAACATAACGAAGCTTGGCCCAGAGGACGAACGAATCACTATTGGTTTGATCTGAATCGAGATTGGTTGTTGGGTATCAACCCTGAGAGTAGAGGCAAGCTAAATTGGTATCACAATTGGTACCCTAATGTGGTTACGGATTTTCATGAAATGGGTACGAACAGCACCTACTTCTTTGAACCCATGAAAGCAATTGCCAGCAAAGATCCAATCATGCCAAAGGAGAATTATACCACGTTGAATGATACGTTTGCAAAGTACTTTAAAGAAGACCTGGACAAGATCGGCTCGTTCTATTTCACCAAAGAAGTCTTTGATGGTACGTATCCAGGCTATGGTTCATCTTATCCTGACCTTCAGGGTGGACTTGCATTGCTGTTCGAGCAGGCCAGCTCAAGAGGTCATGCACAAACGACGCAATTGGGAGACATTACATTCGCTTTTACCATTCGCAATCAATACACTTCAAGTTTAGCCACTGTTAGAGCAGCAGTGGAAAACAAAGCGATGCTTTACAATTACCAGCGTGACTTTTTTAAGTCAGCAATTTCCAATGCAAGATCGACGAACGTTAAAGGGTATGTATTTGGAGATGAGTACGATGCGAATCGAGTACGAGATTTTGTTGACAAACTATTGCTACATAGAATAAAAGTTTACGAAGTAGATAGCAGAATCTCAACAGGAGGGAAGCGATTTAATCCAGGCAAGGCATATGTTGTTCCAACGGATCAACCACAATACAGAATGGTGCAAACAATGTTTGAGACCTATAGAGAATATTCAGATAGTGTCTACTACGATGCTTCAGCCTGGTCTGTAGTGAATTTCTACAACATGCAATACGCACCTCTAACCTCCAATTTTAGGAGAGGAGCAGAAGTTACACGAGAAAGCATTTCCAAGACTACCTATGACCTTCAACGATCAGCGTATGCGTACCTGATTCCCTGGGAAGATTACTACGCGCCTGCTTTGCTAAATGGCTTGCAGCAAAGTGGTGTCCGAGTGAATTCAGCATTCAAACCTTTTTCCATGCAGGTACAAGATGGTACTAAGAATTTCGGGTATGGAACCCTTGTGATTCCGGTCAGTAAGCAAGCCATCTCATCCGACTCTTTGTATCAAGTGCTAAAAGCACAAAGCGATAAGTACGGAATAGAAGTTTCAAGTGCCAGTTCCGGATACAGTACTTCTGGTATTGACCTGGGAAGTAGAAATGTTCGAACGCTCGAACCTCCTAAAGCACTCATGTGGATTGAAGGAGGAGTTTCGTCCTACGAGGCAGGAGAAGTATGGCATCTATTGGACACACGAGTGGGTATGCCCATCACTAAAGTTCCATTAAGAATGTTCAATTGGTTCGATTTCAATGATTATAACGTGATGGTTATGGTTTCTTCCTCCTACAACGAACTGGATTCCGTCAAACGCAAAAAGATAGGTGATTGGGTAAAAGCAGGAAATACCTTGATTACGAGTCGTTCAGCAACTGCCTGGGCAATCAATAAGAAATTGGTGAAAGAGAAATTAATCAAGAAGGAAAAAGAAGATAAGAAGAAAGAAGAACCTGCTACCAGAAAGCCCTATGTAGACGCTCCTTATAATTCAGGAAAGAAGGAAGTAGGGGGAGCAATCTTCCAGGTAGACCTTGATCTGACACATCCGTTAGCATTTGGCTATAAAAATTCAAAACTCCCTGTATACAGGAATAGTGAAGTATGGCTGGCGCCAAGTAAGAATTCCTATTCTACAGTAGCCAAGTACACATCAAGTCCTCATATCGATGGATTTATTTCAGATGAAAATATGAACACATTCCTTAAGCCTTCTGCTTCGCTAATCGTGAGCAGACTAGGAAGTGGTAGAGTAATTATGTTCGCTGATAATCCAAATTTCAGAGGATCGTGGTATGGAACAAATCGTCTGTTTTTGAATGCGATCTTTTTAGGACAACACGTTTTTGTTCCGAGTGAGTAGATTGATTTAGAGATTTTAGATTGGAGATTAGATTCAGAGATTTCAGATTGGTAATGAATCTTTATAATCTTTGAATCTAAAATCCACAATCTATCAATACATTTGCCCTGTCAAAAATCAAATGCATGCTAGATTTTGAAAAACCAATCGCTGAACTAGAAGGGAAATTGGATGACATGAAGGAGT
>JANQST010000237.1 GCA_028279155.1 Cyclobacteriaceae bacterium | reverse complement strand
GGCTTGAGTACCAATAGCTCAGTTACCTCAATTGTTCCTGATATGTGTCCGGCTACCTCAGCGTTCTGCGCTAACACGCTACCTTCCACATACGAGGATTGACCAAACGCAGCTTTTGATTTGGTCTTTATGTCTCCAACCACTTTTCCTTCTACTCTTATATTTCCGAAAGTTTCAACATTACCCTGGACGCTTGTTCCTTTACCGATAATGTTACTAGAGTTGCTAAGCTCCTCAACTTCCTTCTGATTCTTATTCAACATTCCTGTTATCTTTAAAATGCTATATACTCCTGCGGGTTTACGGGATTGCCATTATGCCATAGTTCCAGGTGCAAATGCGGCCCGGAAGTTAGTTCTCCTGTATTCCCTATAGTAGCGATTACCTCGCCAGCCACCACAAAACTACCAACGTTTTTAAATAATTCCGAATTATGCTTATAAACGGATACCAAATTACCTGCATGTTGTACCGCTATTACATAGCCTCCATCAAGCGTCCAGGAGGACATAATCACCACTCCATCGGCAGCACAACGGACCGGTTCGTTCTCCTTTGCTACTAAGTCAATTCCATAATGATCGACTCTTGGGTCAAATCCATCTGTCACGATTCCATCCAAGGGACTGAATAAATATATCTCACGAAGCTCACTGACTGATGTTGAAACATTAATTGATAAGTTGGAAAGCTCAGTGCCTTCAAACTCTGCGCGAAATTGTGAGTCTATGGGCTGTATTCGCGTTGATAACTCCGATGATTGCAAATTGGCTTCAGGGCTTGCCGTTAGTGAATCTGATGCTATTTCACCTGAGAGTATCCTCCTAATGTTCTCAATATAAACATCCTTGTGATCCACCTCTTTTTCTAAAGAATCAATACGCATTGAAAGCTCCAAAACCTGCCTGTTAGCCACCATTTGTACATGTCTTGGGTCCAACCATTGATCAAGCAAAACAGTAACTACATAAACTGCTAATCCAAGGAAACTTAATCCAACAATGAATGCAACAAGAAATAGTCTTGCGTAATTGAAAGGAAAGGTTGTTTTTTCCGCAAAATTTTCTTCATTTCGGATTATAAGTAAATACTTATTAGTCAGCCAGTTACTAAGTGTCTTTCGTGACGCCATGTTTATTCAAACACTTTTTTGGATTGCAAATCTATGCAATCAAAGCATGTTTATATTTACACCAAAACAACTACTTATAACGTTATTTTAGGAATCCGGACTGACGTTGAAAAGAAGCATCTACATATTTATCATTTTAATCAGCGCGTGTGCTCCATATCGGAAGAATCCACTGAGCAATTCTTTTCACGATATGACCGCTCATTACAATTCTTATTTTATTGCTAAAGAGCGAATTAAAGAAATTGAAAAAGTCATTTTTGATGCCCAAGAGTGGAACTATGACAAGGTTTTACCGATCTATGCACAATTCGATTCAACCCAATCAGCAGCGCTTAAAACTCAAGTAGAAGATTGTATTCAAAAATCTTCTATTTCCATTCAGCGACATCCTGGTTCGAAATGGGAGGACGACAGTTACATTCTTGTGGGAAAAGCTCGGTACTATTCAATGGAATTTGCAGATGCTGTCAACACATTTAAATATGTGAATAATAAAGGACAAGATGACAACTCAAAACATGAAGCTCTTGCGGAATTGATCAGGGTATATACTGACTTTGGCGAATTCAATAATGCAGTAGCTGTCGTTGACTATCTCGCGAAAGAAAACTTAAATCTTAAAAATCGAAAGATTTACAATCTCAATGCTGCATACCTCTTCCAGAAAAGGGAAGATGAGAATAAAATGGTTTATCACCTGGTAGAGGCTGAGGAGCTTTTTGGGAGAACTTCTGATAAAGCTAGAATCAATTTCATCATCGGGCAGACCTATCATTCACTTGGATTTGAAGGGGAGGCCTTTCGGTATTATAGAAATACGCTGAAAAATAACCCAAAGTACGAGCTTGAGTTTTATGCTAAACTCTACATGGCTCAGGTTACTGAATTGGCAAAAAACAATGATCTCAAGCGAATTCAGAAGTATTTCAAAAGTCTCTTACGAGATCCCAAAAACGAGGAATACAGGGATAAGATTTACTATGAACTTGCCGGTTTTGAATTTAACAATGGAAATATAGAAGAAGCAATTGCGAATTATAGAAGGTCTATTGAGTCAAGCAAAGGAAACCAACGTCAAAAAGGATATTCCTATCTGAGGCTTGGCGAGATTTACTATGACAGTCTAAAGAACTATCAGCTCGCCAAAAACTATTATGACAGCACCGTCAGTACTCTTCCTAAAGACGAAGAAGATTATACTGCAATAAAAAACAGGCAAGAGATCCTGGTTGATTTCGTGAAGCAAATAATGGTGATCAACAAAAATGATAGTTTGCTTCATTTATCAACCCTGCCAAAAGACTCAGTCCTTGCTCTTGCCATTTCTGTCTTAGAAGCGGAAGAGATAGAAGAAAAAAAGAAAAAAGAAGCAAAGGAAAAAAGAAGAAGTCAGGTCTCTAATGACACAGAAGCCAGCCTCATACAAACTCCGACAGCCAATTCCGTTTGGTATTTTAGCAATTCCAACGCCCTTAGCAGAGGGAGAAATGAATTTGCTTCAAAATGGGGAGATCGGGCATTAGAAGATGATTGGAGAAGAAAAAACAAAACCTCAAGTTCTATCTCTCCAACTTCAGTTGCATCGGATGAACCTGTTGAATCTTCTGACATAGTGGATGAAGTGGTTCCTATCGAAACAAAAGCACAATCCCTTATCTCATCCATCCCAAGTTCAGAAGAACAAAAAGCTTCACTATTAAATGAAATTGAAGAAGCTTATTATCAGCTAGGAAATATCTACAATCTTAGGCTGGAGGAAGATGAAAATGCAGCAGAATCATTTGAGATTCTATTAAGCAGGTTTCCTGAATCTGAGTATGAGCCTGAGGTTCTTTATCAGCTATTTCTTATTTACAAAGAATTAGATCCTGAGAAGTCTACCATAAAAGGTGAAACACTTAAAGCTAAATTTCCCGAAACAATTTACGCCAAGCTGGTTGAGAACCCCAACTACCGTGAAGAGAGTTTTGCTACAAG
>JANQST010000199.1 GCA_028279155.1 Cyclobacteriaceae bacterium | reverse complement strand
ATTTTATAAGCTCTGAAATCGATGAATGGTAAATGCATGATCGCATAAATTGCGATACCAGTCATTACTGCAGATACACTACCAACACTGATCTCTCTTATCATGGGTTTGAGCCATCCGGAATATTCATCCTTTTTCCAGAAGATCAGCGCAATTAACACCAACAAAATGATGTCTTTGTAAAACGACTGCCATGGTGTTAGTTTGATTGCATCACCAAAGCAGCCGCAATCCGTTACTTTATTAAAATATGCCGAATAGAAGGTTAAAAAGGTGAAGAAAACGATCATTCCCAGCAGTATCCAGGCGGTGATTTTCACGCGATACCCTAAAATTAGTGCTACACCCAGCACTACCTCAAGAACGCTAAGAAACACACTTAGAAAAAGGGCTGCTGGAACGAACCATTCAAAAAATGGTGCGATATCATAAGCAAATACTTCAAAGTACTCTTCAAGCTTAATGGCAGTTCCTGCTGGGTCATTCACTTTGATCAACCCTGAGAAAATGAAAAGACCACCTACGGCATATCGTGCAAATTCCCTGATTATATTCATTGCTCTTCTTTGAGTTTAATAAGACAAAAAACAGAATAGTTGATCATGTCCTGGTAGTTGGCATCAATTCCTTCTGAGATCAATGTTTTACCAGCATTATCTTCAATTTGTTTCACGCGCATAAGTTTCATGAGTATAATGTCGGTCATTGAACTAACACGCATCTCCCGCCAGGCTTCATCGTAATCATGATTTTTGTTTGCCAACAATGAAAGTGTTTCTTTGGATGCAGAGTCGTACATCGGTTCCAATTCTGAAAAAGGAATTTCTGTGTCCTCTGTACCATTCAATTTCATCTGGATCAGTGCAATGATACAGTAGTTGATGATTCCTTTGAATTCATTACCGATATCCTCACCTACTTTTTGTTCGCCTTTTTCCTGGATGGATCTAATTCGCTGAGCCTTAATAAGGATCTGATCCGTAATCGATGGCAAGCGTAAAATCCGCCAGGCCGTTCCGTAATCCTTCGTCTTCTTGGAGAAAATATCCTTGCATTCAGAGATGATTTCTAAATATTGCTGCTCAGTTTCGGTATTCATGTTCCAGTCTATGGTCGATAGTCAACAGTCCATAGTTACTTTTGGAGTAAGACTGTCGACTGTCGACTGTCAACTATGAACTGACGCACAAAACTAACCCATTGAACCCCAAACACACCATCAAAATCAGGGGAGAAATTGTAGATCTCTCAACTCCTAAAGTGATGGGAATCATCAATGTTACCCCCGACTCCTTTTATGAGGGTAGCAGAACAAATCCAGGAGCTGATCTCTTAAAAAAAGCAATCAAAATGCTCGAAGATGGAGCAGATTTTTTGGATATAGGCGGATATTCGTCCAGACCCGGAGCGGACGATATCCCTGTCGATCAGGAAATACAGAGAGTGATTGAAGGGGTGAGGTTGATTATCAAGGAACACCCCAATGCGATTATCTCTGTTGATACGTTCAGGTCACAAGTAGCCAGAGAAGCAGTGGACGCAGGAGTCTCAATTGTTAATGACATTTCAGCAGGAAACCTTGATGATAAGATGCTTGAAACGGTAGGAGGTCTGGATGTTCCATACATCGGAATGCACATGCGGGGGACACCCCAAACCATGAAAGATTTGACCGATTACAATGATTTGATTTCAGAGGTTGCTTCCTATTTTTCAAAAACCATTGAGCAATGTAAAATTCATGGAATTCATGACCTGATTCTTGATCCTGGATTTGGTTTTGCGAAGACCATTGAACAGAATTTTCATTTGCTTAATCATTTGGACTTCTTTCGGCAGCTTGAAAAACCACTCTTGGTCGGATTGTCCAGAAAATCAATGATTTACCGATCACTAAATATTACCGCTGGTGAATCGTTAAATGGTACAACCACGTTAAATACTTTAGCTTTGTTTAAGGGTGCAAGCATCTTGCGTGTACATGATATTAAGGAGGCTGTAGAAGTGGTAAAACTTGTTAATCAACTGTCTTGATTTTAGGATTTCAAATAGGGTTTTTAGATATCGGACTTAAGGATGTTTTTGATATTCTTTTGGTCACAATCCTATTGTCCCAGGTTTACAAGTTGATGCGGGGAAGCGTGGCAATAAAAGTGTTCGTAGGGTTCCTTTTTCTATACTTGATTTACCTGGTCGTGAATGCTTTGCAAATGGAATTGTTGAGTACGATACTTGGACAATTCATGGGTGTTGGAGTTTTGGCAGCTATCATCTTGTTCCAGCAGGAGATAAGGAAGTTTTTATTATTGGTTGGTAAGACTGGTTTTTCAGAAGAAGGAAGCTGGTGGAAAAATGTTAGGTTCTGGTCGCAAAACGGAAGAACTCAGAGGGCCAATATTACACCAATAACAGAAGCGGTTAAATCATTGGCTGGATCGAGCACAGGAGCACTTATAGTTATATCCGCAGATTCACCATTGAAGTTCTATGCTGAGTCTGGAGACGCCATGGATTCGATTGTTTCCAAAAGGTTGTTAATGGCCATCTTCAATAAGTACAGTCCACTACATGATGGAGCTGTGATCATTCACAAAAACAGGATTGTTGCCGCCAGATGTATTCTTCCGGTAACAGAACGAGATGACATCCCAGCACAATATGGTTTGCGTCACAGAGCAGGATTGGGTATGTCGGAAAGTACTGAATCTTTCATTGTGGCTGTTTCTGAAGAAACAGGTCAAATCTCCAGCATGCAGAATGGGGTGGTTTCTCACAACATATCATCCCAGGAATTGAGGAAACAGATCAACACCTATTTACATGAGCCAAAAGAGGCGAAGAAGGAGCCTGAGAAGAAAGAAGACTCCCAACAGGAAGTTTCGGTTGAAAAGAAAGAGGAGATAAGCGGAGAACTAGCTTAAAATTCTACATGTGTTTTTCTGGCGTGTATTGACTAACTTCAATTATGCATCGCCGCTTAGCCTTTTCGTTGCTGGTTGTTTCATTTTTTTATTCTAGCAGTCAAAATCAGACGGTGCTTGACTCATTATTGACAGGAGTTGGACAAGCAACCAATGATAGCATCCGGGTTGCATATCACTATGAACTATGCTACCAATGGGCAGCGTACAATTTTGATTCAGCAATGTTTCATGCAATTCGAATGGCAGAGATTTCGAAATCCTCTAACAATTCAGTATTGGTCTTTCAGGCATTTTCGGCGCAAGGATTAGCTCATGACTATCAGTATTCTTTTGATAGTGCTATCTACTATTACTCAAAAGCACAAGCACTGGCAAAGGAAATCGAGTATAAAAAAGGAGTTGCTATTTCAACATTCAATATCGGAGTTGTTTACTACTATTCAGGGCAAATGGAGAAAGCCATTGACAACTACCTTGAAGCTGAAAAGTCCTACCTTGAAATTGATGACCAACGCAATTTAGGTGTCTTGTATAACAATCTTGGATTGATCTATAAAAACACTAAAAAATATGATTTGGCGAGAGACTTCTACTTGAAGTCTTTGGTGATAAAACGAAAAAGGAATGATTTAAATGGGGCCATGAATACCTTGACAAATTTGAGTACCATTTACCAGTTTCTTGAAGAGTATGAAAAGGCCAAGAAAGCATCTGAGGAAGTATTGGCAATAGCTAAAGATCAAAACAATAATGGTGCTTACCTGTCAGAGTTAATTAATCTTGGTAAAATTTATCTAGCTACTGATAATCAATCAGGTGCCTTTGCGCTTTATGAAGAAGCGGAAGAATTGTTGGATGAAAACAGCCCTTTTATTTTTAAAACGGAGATATTCCATCAGTTGAGCAATTTTTATGTAGACCGAAAAGAATTTATAAAAGCAAAAAAGTATCTGGATCTTGTTGAAAACCTGGTAGAGGAAGACAAACTTGA
>JANQST010000368.1 GCA_028279155.1 Cyclobacteriaceae bacterium | reverse complement strand
GACCTTGACATCCCTATATATGCATTTATTAATCGTGATGCAGCTTCTGCTGGAGCCTTAATTTCCATTTCGTGCGATAGTATTTATATGTCTAGTGGGTCCAGTATTGGTGCCGCTACTGTTGTAACACAGGATGGAACTGCTGCACCCGACAAATATCAATCTTACATGCGTTCCATCATGAGATCAACTGCAGAAGCAAAAGGCCGCAACCCAACAATGGCAGAAGCAATGGTAGATGAAGATATTGATCTCGACAGCATTGCCACAGAAGGCAAAGTACTAACGCTCTCTGTTTCAGAGGCAATGAAGTATGGATTTTGCGAGGGAGAGGTCACCGGACTGGACGATATAATGGATAGGTCTGGAGTTGAAGACTATGATGTTGAGGTGTATGAACTTGGATCGTCTGAAAAAATCATTTCACTGTTCCTTAATCCTTTCGTTAGCGGAATACTCATAATGGTAATTATTGGTGGAATCTACTTCGAACTACAAACACCTGGAGTTGGGTTTCCAATTTTAGCTTCCATAATAGCTATCCTTCTCTATTTCATCCCGAATTATCTTAACGGCCTTGCTGCCAATTGGGAAATTGTTATGTTCGTTATTGGGATTATACTGATCGCGGTAGAAGTATTTGTTATACCAGGATTTGGTGTTGCAGGTGTCTTAGGACTCATATTCACCATTGGTTCGCTAATACTTGTAATGCTCAACAACGATTTTTTTGATTTCTCTTTTGTTGCCGGAGATCAAATCATGATCTCGATCGCAACAGTATCCGCTGGCGTTCTGCTAGCTACCATTCTATTTTTTGTGGGTGGTGCCAAACTTGCAGACAGCAAACTTTTCAAACGAGTCGCACTTCAAGAGACACAAGATGCAGATGAAGGATTTACTTCCAAGCCCATTGCTCAATCAATGGTTGGAAAAAAAGGAAAAGCATATACCATTCTCAGACCTAGCGGAAAAATTGAAATTGATGGAGTTATTTATGATGCCTACACACGTGGAAATTACATTGGACAAAATGTGGATGTTGAGGTAATATCGGATGAGGGGACTAGTTTAAAAGTGCGTGAAGTATCATGAAAGTATTTCCCATCCTAATATGGTCTTTCACCATATTGGCCTTTATGTTTTTCTTCTTTTCATTAAGGTCTGTGGAGAATGCAAAATTTTATAGTTTTATCGCTTTAGGAATGTGGGTAGTGGCCTTTCTACTTAACAAATTCAAACCCGGTGAAAAAAAGAAGGAAGCACAGTAATTGTCTCAACTGCGGTCAAAATCTACATGAAAGTCATAATTACTGTGCCAATTGCGGTCAGGAAAACACAGATAATGATATAAGTATTGGTCTTCTTTTCCGGGAGTTCTTATCCAGTTTTTTTTCACTGGATTCTCGATTCGGTCGAACTTTTAAGCCATTCTTATTCAAACCAGGAAAAATCACCAACTCATTCAACGATGGAATGCGTGTCTTTTACGCCCACCCGATTCGTTGGTATTTGGTGATTAGCATTTTTCATTTCTTTTTCTTTTCCAGGGTCATTGATCCAAGTGAAACAACTGGGAGAAGTTTTGTTGTTGGTTCGGGATCAGATGAACTTACACAAGTTCAATTTGACAGCTTGTATCACTTGCCAGATTCTTTGCACGAACAAGATGCCTGGCCTGTCCCAGAACACTACTTTATGATGATCAACTATATGAACCTGGAAAATGAGCTTTCACCCTCTGAAATCATGGATTCATTACAGCTTAATGAACTACCCTTTGTTGAAAGAGTAGCAACAAGACAAATTGTCAAGATCAACCACGAATCTTCATCGAGCCTTGTGAGCTACATTTTGAGACAGATACCTGTGATTATGTTTTTCATTTTGCCCATTTATGCGTTCATTCTCAAATTATTTTTTTGGAGAAAGGGTCTTTACATCAGACATTTAGTCCATTCGCTGCATATTCATTCATTCTTCTTTTTTATCCTAATGATTGGCTGGATACTGGTTTTGATAATAGGAGAAGATTCGCAGGACTCAATTTCATCTTTAGCAGTATTGATTAGTGCCATCTATATCTTGATAAGTTTCAGAAATATCTATGGAGTAAAATGGTTTTGGACCATCATCCGCTTCTTCATGATAGGATTCATCTATTTGATTGTTCTTTCTATGGCAATAGGTGTCGGTGTATTGATCTCTTTCGTTTTCTTTTGATACTTAAAACCACCAAGTTCTCCTGAAATATTTTCAGTCATTGAGGGTATATTTTGCATTCACTGAAATCTTCAATGAAAAATTTTCAAAAACAGTTCTAACACCTACTGATATTTTATTGGAGTCATCTAGATTTGCCGGCTAATTTCAAAAAGCATCAGTCAATGCTGGTATTAAAATTTGGTGGCACATCAGTTGGAACAGTCGAGTCAATTCGATCACTTCTTCCACTTGTTGAATCTTATCTCGAAGATCATCAGCTTGTAGTGGTGGTATCTGCAATGGGTGGCGTCACCAATCAGTTTGTTAAAGCAATCGATTCCGCTGAAAATGGTAATATTGAATACAAAAACCTACTTAAGGGACTAGAGGAAAAGCATTTGAACACTGCATTAGGGTTGATCGGCCCTGATTATCCTTCATCAATTGCAGAAGAAATTAAAAGCATTCTATTTAGTGTTGGAAAAGTCCTGGAAGGTATTGCTGCTTTAAAAGAGTCAACACCAAATGCAATTCATCAGGTAACTTCAGCTGGAGAAAAATTATCATCTCTTATCATTTCTGAGTATCTAAAGGGATCAATTTCAGAAACCTTTCTAATTGATCCTCAATTGATCATTACATGTTCCGAAAATCAAGAGCCCGCGGATGTTCTTATTGAGGTTAGCAGAGAAAAGGCCAAGAAAGTTTTACCTCAACTTCCAAAACTAAGTGTATGTCCAGGTTTTATTGCTGCAGATGAAAAAGGCAAACTCATAACACTAGGCAGAGGTGGATCAGATTACACAGCCGCACTTCTAGCAAATTTTTTAGATGCCGAAAAACTTGAAATATGGTCAGATGTAGATGGATTAATGACTGCTGATCCAAGATTGGTTCCAAATGCCCATTTGATCAATACATTATCGTTCGAAGAAGCACTTGAACTTTCACATTTTGGTGCCAAGGTGCTCTATCCACCCTCCATTCAACCGGCAATGGCGAAGGATATCCCAATTCAAATAAAGAATACATTCAATCAATCAAATGAAGGTACCGAAATTATCCGTGGGTATAGAGATGAGTTTATGGTTCGTGGGATCTCGAGCGTAAAGAACATTTCCATGCTCAACCTTAAAGGTGCAAGCATGGTGGGTATCCCGTATTTTTCCTACCGCCTATTCCAGACCTTGTCAGAACAAAAGATTAATATTATTTTAATAACACAAGCTTCCTCAGAACATACAATTTGTGTTGCAATTGAAACAAAGGATCAGATACGTGCAGAGAAAGCCATCAACCGAACCTTTTCGTATGAAATAGAAAGTAAAAAAATTGAGCCGGTAGAAGTTGAAAGTGGTTTGGCAATCATCGCATTGGTAGGCTCTAACATGAAAAATCAGGTCGGCATCAGTGGGCAACTCTTCAGCACACTTGGTCAGAACGGGATCAGCGCAATTGCCATTGCTCAAGGTTCTTCGGAACGGAACATTTCTGTTGTCATAGATCAAAAAGATCTGACTAAAAGCATCAATTTGCTACATGAGACATTCTTCGAAGATGAAATAAAACGAGTCAATCTTTTTATGATTGGTGTTGGCAATGTTGGTAAAGCACTCATTCGTCAAATCCAAAAACAACAGGAGTTCCTTTTGAAGGAGCACTTGCTTGATCTGCAAGTCACCGGTCTCGCCAACTCTAAAAAAATGGCGTTTCTGTCAGATGATAGCGTCATAGACATAAACAATTGGCACCAACATTTAAATGATGGAGATCCTTTTTCAATTGATGATTTCATTGGAAAAATGAGCGAACTGAATCTCCGGAACAGTGTTTTTCTTGATGTTACGGCCTCCCAAGAAATAGCCGTATCATATGCCGAAATTCTGAGAAAAAGTATTTCAATCGCAACACCAAACAAAATTGCAGCTACTTCCAGTCAATCTAATTTTAGAGAATTAAAAGTCCTGGAAAAAAAATACAAAGCACAATATTTGTTCGAAACAAACGTCTGCGCCGGATTACCGGTTATCTCCACTTTACGGGACCTGGTTAAGAGCGGTGACCGTATTCACAAGATCGAAGCTGTTCTTTCCGGAACACTTAATTTTCTTTTCAATAATTATGATGGGTCAGCTACCTTTTCTTCTGTTGTAAGGCGAGCAAAGGAAGAAGGATATTCAGAGCCTGATCCGAGACTTGATCTATCAGGCGAAGATGTCAGGAGAAAAATTTTGATACTTGCTCGTGAAAGTGGCTATGAGCTTGAAATGGATGATGTTAAAGGTGAATCATTTGTTCCTCAAAATTGCATGAATGCCAAGGATATTGAATCCTTTTTCAAAGAACTTGAAAATGAGGAACAGCAATTCTTAAAACTTCACAATGAAGCGAGGAGCGGTGAAAACAAAATAAGATATGTAGCGACCTTCGAAAATGGTTCGGCTATTACTCAGTTGAAATTTGTTAGTCGCGAACACTCCTTTTATCATCTTGAAGGAAGCGATAATATTGTATTGTTTTACACGGATCGATATTCCGATCAGCCACTTGTTGTTAAAGGTGCAGGGGCTGGAGCAGAGGTGACCGCTTCTGGAATTTTTGCAGACATAATGAAAATTTCATCAGCTAATTAAATATGAGAGAGATCAAGGTACATGCTCCAAATACGATTTCCAATGTTGGATGTGGATACGACG
>JANQST010000191.1 GCA_028279155.1 Cyclobacteriaceae bacterium | reverse complement strand
ATATTCGAGGTCCCAGTTCGTCAGCACAGTTTACTTCAAAATGATCCAGAAAATCATTGGAAGATCTTGATGATGAAGTGACTACACTGCCATAATCATAGTACACTTTGGTAGTAGGACTTGTGGCTGATCGATCATTGAAATTTCTTATAGAGTCTGCTCTTAGACCTCCATAATAGGTGAACCGTGTAACTGGCTGCTCCTCCATATAACAAGCCGAAAAATCAAGATGGAGAGCGTCTAGAACGGGTGTTCTATTTGACATACTGACGGTATAACTTCCAGGACTTAAATCATTGAGATAAACCGTGGAAGAATTTGAGGACTCATGAAGCCTGGAATAGACCGTGGTGGATCCTCTCTTAATTTTTACCTCAACTTCTCCTGGTTCAGCACTATTGCTTTCAGGCGAACCTGCACTTTGTATATACCCTACCCGTACGCGTAACTCAGCATTAAATACCTCGCCAATCGAAAAACTACCTTCCCATTTTTCATTAGATCCAAAAGGGTCCGGATCATTGTGATAGAAATCGGGACTAAAACTTGCCTCGGCAGGGCACACCTCTACTTCTTCCCAAGTTGTACTTTTTTTATGATTGGGCTCCCAATCAAACTTCGTATAACCTCCGGTAGGGTAAATTATTCCAGTGAGCACACCTGCATCCATATGATCGGGGCTTGCATCCCTGTTGGCACCATATGGAAAGTAGTCTCTATCTGTTTTTGGAAGCAAGGTGGTGTTTTGTTTTCCGTTGTAATAACCCCAAAAGTCTTGTGCGTAAGAATTGGTAGGCGGCAATTTTGTGTCGCTATACTCGAATGAGTATCCCTTGGAATCATTTCCTGAACTCACCGTGACTGAATTAAGGAACAGTCGATCCCTTATACCATTCCACGATAACGAATATGCTCCTTCATCATAGAATGTATTGAAATCAACAGTTAAATCCTGGTATTCAATAGTTGCAAGGCTTTTACCACCTATATCTCTCCGCTTCGTTGTGGCCGGTGTAAATATTGCTGTCCCAAATGGCCCGGTAATACTTGTGAGCCGTTTCCTATCTATGGATAAGCTGGCGCCATAAGTATCCTGTACTCCCATACTGGCACAGGGTACCGATGTTTGGCTAGTGGCGAATTCTGTCTCCGAAAATTGGTAACCATAGGAAACAGCCTCATCAACGTAAGTAAATGTGAATGTGTCCTGGCCTTTGGTCAATTCAGAGAGATACCAGGCTGTTTCTCCGGTGTGTGAGGATCCATCACCTGTATCATACATGGTAATTTCCTGATTGGTGAAAACAGCTCGTATGCCATTTCCTGTTGTGACCGTAAATTCATATCTCCTATCGTACTCCCAGTGATTGTTTTGGGCATCAATTCGAGTAAACTCCCTAATGACCTCTCTTTCAATCTTCAGGTCCTGCTGTTCAAAAAAATGAAACTCACCAGTGTGGTCAATGTAGAACTGTCCTGAGTATCCCAGGAAATTAAAGGAATACATGTCTGGTTCACCTTTGATGACACCACTCGCTAATAGTGTATGTAAACCAGAGCTTCCATCGGCAACTGTATATTGAGAAAAAGTAGCTGGGTCATAATCTTGTGAATTATAGAGATCATAAATTCCAGCAGATTCATCCGGGTTTCCTTGAATGGTACGAGTAATCACACCTCCTGCATTTAGGGACCAACCCAGGCCCACCCATGAGGCGATATCGTTTACTTTAATTCCACCACCGGCATAGCTTAAGGAAACAGGCACTGACATTTCGCTGCCTTTTATCTCAAACAGAGGAATATTTATTGCAGGAGTACCTGAACTTCCTCCTACTTTAAATTCTCCGTATTTTCCTAGGGAAGCAGCTGTAGGTGACGGAGGAGCTATTTCCTGCCCGCTGGATTCATATCCTGTGTTTTCATACGGTTCCCCAGATGTTGTTTGCGAATAGAGTTGTGAAGAAAGAAGGGCTACGAGAGAAAGTGAACATGCGATTTTGGTTAGTAGTCTACAATTCATAGGGTCAGATTTTAAGGTTTACCTATTTCAGCAATTGTCATTTTATTGCTAGCATTACCCTTTATTACCTGAACCCTCAATTCGTTACCTACCAATTGAAAAAAAAATCAGAAAAAGATTTAGAAAGTCAGTTTCAAGATGATGATTGGCTTAAGGAGGTTTATATTAAACTGCTTCCTCAGTTGGAGAAGCACGTATTGAGAAACTCGGGAACAGCTCAGGATGCCAAGGATCTCTTCCAGGAGGCTATGGTTATAACATATAAGAAGACAAAAGATCCTTCTTTCATTCTGACTTCTTCTATTGAAACTTTTATTTTTTCTGTAGGTAAAAGAAAGTGGTTATATGAGTTGAGAAAAAGAAAAGAGCAGACTGGTATCACCGAGCCGATAGAGGATGAGGGTAACACAATTGAAGAAATCATCATTAAGGATGAGAAGCAAAAACTCTACCTCCAACATTTTAATCAACTATCGCCTAAGTGTCAGGAGGTCTTAAAGCTTTTTTTTAGTGGATTAAAAATGAATGAAATAGCTAAGAATCTTGGTTTTTCCAGTGAGGGATATACGCGCAAAAGGAAGCACGAATGTCAAGATAAGCTTTTGAAGCAAATTAAAAGTGATCCGGTCTATAAAGAAATGGAGCATGAGTGATACCAAGAATAATCTTGAAGAATACTTTGATAACGAATCATCCAAACAACAAAAGGCTGAATTGAAAAAAAGAATTTCACAAAACGAAGATGATCAAATCATGCTTGATTTGAGTGAAGCAGTCCAAATGAAGAATGAAGTTGATCAATTACACGACAGGATCAATTCACTAGGCAACACAAAAAGCAGATCACTTTACATTGGAAGAATAGCAGCTGCGATTACTCTTATTGCTTTGGCTTCCGTTTTCATTTATTTATTCACTCAAAACACATCGACAGCAGACCTCTTCTCTTCCTATTATCAACCTTATGATGGAGTAGTTGTGCTGCGGGGAGAAACATCTACCCTTGAAAAAGGAATGAAAGCGTACAATGCAGGTGACTTTCAAGCAGCTCTTTCTTTTCTCCTGAATGCAGATGTTGATGAGATCACACCAGGTCAGCAAAAATTACTTATTAGCAGTTGCTATTTAAGTCTGAATGATCCGGAGAAAAGTCTCAGCTATTTGGAATCGGGCTTTGAAAATGAGCTGTCTTTAATCCAAAACAATCGTTTATGGTTAATGGCTCTATCTTATTTGAAAAAGGGTGACATTGAACCTTGCAAAGAACTCTTGGATGAACTCCTTGAGATTCAATCACCTTTTGCAAATCAAGCTTCCGAACTTCTTGAAGAATTGGATTAAGCCAGATTTTTTCTCATCAGGAATAAACCAGCAACAATGAAAATACCAATGAGAACTGTCCACTGCAGAATTTTGCTATCCTCAATTTCCTGATCATTGCCAATATGAATGAGTGGGGCCCATTGATACGGGTTTGAAAGGTTGACACTCGCTTCCCTTAAATAGTCCAACTTTGCCAAACGAAGTGCCTCAGATTTGGTCTTTCCTTCTTTTAGATAGGAATAAAATCCTTCCATAATTTTTGGTGTTGACGAATCTGAAACCTCCCACTGGCTCATTACGAGGCTCTTACAACCAGTGTAAGCAAAAGCTCTAGCAAGGCTCATCATTCCCTCTCCCTGAGTTAATTGACCAACACCAGTATTGCAGGCGCTAAGTACTGCCAGATCAGCATTAAGCTCCAGGTTGTAAATTTCAAAGGCATGCAAGAAATTATCTTCTAAACTGTCTTCTTCTTGTGTAAAGTAAAGCTTAGATCTCATAGGATCTTGATGATCTATTTCTCCATGAAGAGCTAAATGAATGATCTTATAATCTGTTACATTTTGCTTAAAATTTCGTTCGTTCGCATGACTTCCGTAATAATATGCCCCATCCATTACCTTCGAAATCGCCTTTATTTCTTCACGAGTTCCGGGGAGATCTGAGAGTTTCGAATCCCTCATCGCTTCCATGGCCAGTTGATCTCCAAGTTTTGATTCGGAATTATTTTCATATGAAAAGGCTAAACATTCTTTAACTGGTTGACTTCTTATACTCAAATCAGTTTTCTTGATACCTTCAGATGAATAGAGGTAACTCACCTCATGTTTCCGTATCAAATAAGGCAAGGCTTTAAAATCATCTGAATTTGAATTTTCAGTCAGCAATATATCGAAATTGATGTTCCAGATTATTCCATCTGGGACGATAAGCAGTTTCTTGCTTTCCAGTTGAAGAGGATCTACCAATCGTCGATATACCTGATAGGAGCTTTCCTTGAATCGACCAATATCTCCTGTTTCCAGAGCCAGGTTCAGTGTAGATATCCATTCTAATAGAAGCGAATCAATAGTGACTTTTTTCAACTCAAAATTGTTTTTATCAATAAGAAAAGCAAAAACTTCAGAGCCAAGATCCACAAATTCTATATAAGACATATTATCACTTAGTTCCTTTTGAATTGTAGCAACTTCTGCGGTTTCAGGGTTATTCCTCAATGAAAAATACTCTGGATACTGTGATTTAAGTAGCTCATTTAGATTTTCGATAGACCTCTTAAGTTCCAGTACATTATCTCCATAATATACAATCAGTGAAGAGTCCTTTTCTGCAGCTTCCATTTCATCCAATTGTAAGGATCTGTTAAATGCAAGGTCCATCTTCAACCTATATTCTTTTTCAACAAGACTATCTGGAATTCCAGCATATGTCCTAGCCTCTTGAATAGCAACTCCTTCCTGAAGAACAACTGATCTACCTTTTCCCGAAAAATAAAAAGCTTTCAAAAGGTGTTCTTCAAGTGATGTGGTACTATATAAGTCCGCGCTTAGTTTCAAAGCATCCGAGTAGATAGATCTAGCCCGATTGCTTAACAGGATCTTATCTGTCTGATTCATAAATCCTATTCGAAGTTGATCTATTAAGTTTCCGCATAGTTCATATGTTGAGATTGCAGATTCTATCTCTCCTACCTCACTTAGGAACTTTCCTTTTTCATGCAAAATTGTTATCACCTTGAGAGGGCTCAAAAAAAGGTCAATTGAAAGTTCTTGGGTTGGGTTTGGATTTCCTTCTCTCAAACTCACTGTTAACGCCTTCTCAATTAGTTCCAATCCTCTTTCAGGATCTTCTTCAAATGCATTTTTAGCCAACTCATAATAGGTTTCGGCAACTAGAATTGCACGTTCTCCATAGCTCTTCAGAAATATCTCCAATGCTGTATTAAGTACTTCCGTTTCTTGTTCGTGTTCATCTCTCAATTCATGTATTCTCGCTATATCAAGGTAAACCTGGCCAATAACAACATTATCCGGTTCAAGAAATTCCTTTCTAATTTCCAACGATTTGTTTGCTGCCTCGAAAGCCCTATCGAGTTCTCCCAATTCAATAAAGCTTGAACTCATGTTCTCATAGGTCACAG
Source organism: Cyclobacteriaceae bacterium (assembly GCA_028279155.1). GTDB lineage: Bacteria > Bacteroidota > Bacteroidia > Cytophagales > Cyclobacteriaceae > Ekhidna. The sequence goes on along the minus strand of JANQST010000191.1, from coordinate 6,964 downwards.
CTGTACTTAAGTTGTCTTTACCCAGAACAGCTTCTTTAATTTGAATCGATTGTTTATCAAACTCCAATGAACGAGCATATTCTCCCTTTTCAAAATATATGTTCCCTATCGTTTCATGAGATCGAGCCACATCCATATGATTTTCCCCATATAATTCTAAGGCTAAAGCAAGTGATCGCTGATGATGTTCCAACCCATGATCCAACTCTCCCATAGACATAAGTGAATTGCCAATATTGTTGTAGTAGGTAACAATTCGAGGGTGTTTTGGACCCAGAAGTACTTCATCTACTTCCAGGCTTTTCTTATAAAACTCATATGCTTTGCGATGATCTCCTTTTTCTCCATATATAAAACCTGAATTGTTATAATACATTGAGTTAAGAGTTTGTCCCTCTATATGAAGTGAATCCAATATGTCCTTGAAAATCACCAGGTACTCTTCGGCCACATCATACTTCCCTGTTTCCATCGCAACAACTGAAAGTGCATTCATGGATTTTGCAATTTCCTCATGCACATCTCCATAAATCTTTCTTTTCATTTCAAGAGACTTATCAAAAGTGACAAGTGCTTTATTCGCATCGGTCATCCTCATAAATACTGCACCCAGTATATTATAATACCTGGCAACTTCTGGCAAGGCCTTTTCATCAGTCTCATACTCTTCCGTATTGGGAACTAAATCTATGGCTTCATCAAATTTTCCTGTATAGTACAGGCATAGCATAACTCTATTTTTACACATTAACTTCTTGTCCAAAAGACGTGCCTTATCGAAATAGGTGTAAGCTTCTTCATATTTCAGGATTGCATCTTCGAACTTTGTTTCCGATTGAAGTTCGACACCTTGCTCAACAAGTTGTTTGGCAAAAGTTGTATCTGCCGGACTTAACTGTGCTCGTACCGTTGGGACAGCCAACAACAAGAGGGTGAGTAAAACTATCTTCATACTGGTTAATTAGGTTTAACGGTGAAGTTAAATTTATCCAGTGAAAAATAGAACTGTACGAAGATAAGATATTGGTTTTCTGCTATTTAGAAAACAAGTGTCTCTAGTGCGGCATCCCCTTCCCTGTTTCAACAAAACTCTTCAAACTTTTTGAAAGAAACATGTCCCAGGTTGGAGCGCATACATCATAGCATTCAAATATGGGTGTTAATCCTTCATGTGTAAAAGAAAGTGTGGCGCCAATTGCTCGAGCTGAAATATTCCAGTGAACTTTTGTTCCAACCTATTCATGTTCAAACTCGGGTTGACCGTCAATACATTCCCAAACAACAACTTGGTCAGGGACGAATTTCAGGATTCTGAATTTCCAGTACGCTTTTCCAAAGGAGGTCTTAAATTCATCCCCTACCTCGTAAACTCCTTTATCTGTTTTTCCCCACCACAGCTCCAATTCTTGTGTGATTGCATTGAATAATTCTTTGGGAGAAACCTGAAAGGTAATTTCCTTCTTATAATCCATTCACTCTTGTTTCTAATCTAACGATTCAAAGATCACGAAGTGGACAGCTCACCGATCGACTTATCAAAGTTGTTCTTTGTAAATATGAGAAACAATACAGATGAAATTCCAGCAGAGCCAAACATCATACACATGACCATGATCTGATATCTGGCTGCAATAAAAGGTGAAACTCCTGATAAGATTTGGCCGGTCATCATTCCTGGAAGTGAAACCAATCCAACCGCAAACAAAGAATTAGTAATCGGAATCAACGCAGCTTGAAGAGCAACGATTTTGGCTTTACTATATAGTTCTCCCCTATCTAATTCTGCCTGTAAACGCTCGCCAGCTAAACTGATACTATTCATCGCATTCGCAAAAATCATCCCCGCTAATGGGATCGTATAACTAGGTAAGTACCATGGATCAAGTCTTAATACGCCTTGCGTTATGAGAATCAAAATCAATCCTCCTCCCAAGCTGATCGCCCCGAAGCACTTTAAATAAAGCTCTTTCCTTGGGATATTAATGGTTCGTAACGCAATCCAACTTGCTGACAGCAGCATCACTGTGAGCACAGATAAGACAACCCAGCTACTATCTTCATTAAAAATAAAGGTCAGTAAATACCCTACGAGCATCAACTGTAGTAACATTCTAAAAACTGCGTATAGTGAGTTCTTGTGTCCAATTCGCCATTTCCATACGATAGCAATGACAACTAGGACAGGAATAAATGCTAACAGCAAGTTTGTGATGGGTATTGTCTGAATGGATTCTTTCATAATGCCTTAAAGGTAAAAGAGGGAAGAGAATGAGACTGCTGGTTTAGTATCTGCTAGTCAGATTGAAATTTATCCATTGCAATCGCTGCATAAAGAACAGCAGCCAAACCGACAGAGTGATTTTTAACTGGTGTCAAATTCTCGTATTCTTCATCGGAATAACGTATCGGAGTATCGGGAGAAATACCGTCTACATTTCCTTGAGCGTCAATTTGTTCCGTTAGCGCAACCCAACCCTTGATTGCTGATTGTCTGAATTCCGCTTTGTTGAATAACCAATCATTTTCCAACCCTTCGGCAAAAGCAGCAACGAACATAGCGCTTGCAGATGTTTCCAAATAAGTGGTGTCATTATTCAAGACCTGGTGCCATCTGCCATCAAGGGATTGTAGCTCCCGTATGCTCGACGCATGTGATCGATAGATTCTCAAAATGGATTCCCGCTCAGGATGATCCGAAGGCATCGCTTTTAGCAATTCAATATTTGCCAAAATTACAAGTCCATTGGCTCGTGCCCATTTGGTAGCACTTTGCTCAACGTTTTCAGCAAAAAAACCGTGCACATAAATCCTTGACATTCGGTCCTTTAAATGCCGATTATAAAGGATCGTTTGCTTGATTGCTTCCTGGAGGTACTTCGGACTACTATTCTGTCCATAGGCTCTACTTAGTAAGACAACACTCATATACAAGTCTTCAGACCACAAGGAAAGCGAATCTGGATTTGTTCTGGCAAAAGCACCATCATTTAGGCGAATGGTTCGATACAATAGTTTAGACAATCCTTTTGAGACAAACTTCTTATTCTCCTCATCATCCGATAAGTTAACAAAGGGCACAGTCTGTGGTCCAAAATCATCCAGTTGTTGGTACCTGAAGTATCGATAAAAAGGATTTTGCAGTACACCCTCATTTGTCTTTCCACCTCCGGTCTCATTCAGATTATCTGTAAAAAAATCAAGGTGCTTATTGATGAAACTTTTAAAGTCCACAGACGCAAAATGCTCAGAAGCATTCCACATAGCATCCAACATCATTCCTGTTGAATACGTCCAGTCATTCAACTCTGAATCGAATTGCATAGCCGTCGGAGGTTTCGACGGAAATTTCCAATCGAGTTCATCCGTTGATGTCCGTGATTTGAACTTGTATAGTTGATCAGCAAAATCCCAGTCACTCCGAAAACTTCGATCATTTTGAACAATTCCTTTTTCATCAGTTACCCATAGAAAAATAGTGCTTGCGCCACCCTCTGGATAGTATTCAATCCGAATTTGATAGTCGCCGGAAAATGAAGGCAGCGGATATCTTATCTCCGATTTGAAAACATGTTGATCTACAAGCTGTGGGGATCCTACCGTCCTCGAGCGCCCATCAAAGGCTTGTTCACTATCTCGCCAAACTTTTATTCGGCCAGGACTGGCAGATATATTCAAATACATTCCACCAGATTCATTGATCGTTACGATTGTCTCGACATCCAATGCATCCATTCGTGTTGGACGCATGACAAGAACCCCTTGCTGAATATGATCCAAAGGCTTTTCAACTAACTCAAAGTTGCTGCGCCCTATAAAGTTGTCACCAACCTTTTTCGCTACTTCTTCAGGAGACTGAGCTAAAAGGTAATGGGCAATAAGGATGAGTAAGAAAGAAATTGAGTACCTAATCATTGATAATTGATCATAATCTTATCAACGATCAAACAAACGGAAAGTGATAGATTAATGCAATCTTAATGACGTTTTTATTATCCTAGTTTCTCCTGGATCAATCCATCCACGGAGTATTTTCCGCTTCCTTTTACCATCACAACAAGTGCCAGACCGATGGCCAATAAGTGAAACTCATATCCCTCACCCCTTTGTTGAGAATACCAATTCATGAAGAAAAAATCATTGACGACATAATAAATTGCCCCTAACATAACCAGGACAATAGAGCCTGCCATAAATCTTCCAAACAATCCAAGTATGAGAGCCAATGAGCCAAAGAACTCTGCAAAAGCTACCAAAGCGGAAAAAACAGGGTGGATTCCAAACCATTGTTGAAACGAATCCATCATTGCTTGAAGCCCATGGCCTCCCCAGATTCCAAGTATTTTCTGAGCTCCGTGAGGAAAAATGACCAAACCAAGCGATACTCGAGCAATGAAAGGACCCCAATCGTTATCGGTGTTTATCAAGGATCTTATTGTTTTCATGAATGACACTTTTGATACATCAAACAATTTATAAAATCATAGGATCTGACTTAAATGAATGATTTATAAGAGGTCTGATTTGGGTTTTAAGGGTATTGTATGATCTTCAAGACCAAAATCTCAGTTACCCGGATACCAATTTCTCAACCTGACATCAACTTCTGGGCTTAATTTGTTTACAAGCAACTTAAATCCCTCAACATCACTCAGCCCTCCACTTCCCCGGTAGTGATATGGATAGACAATAGCAGGCTTGAATTCACTTACAGCACCAGACGCCTGTTGGATATCCATGGTATAGGGAAGGTTCATACAGACAAATGCAACATCAATGTTCTTAAGTGCTCTCATTTCCGGTATGTCTTCCGTATCTCCTGAAAGGTAAATTCTCTTTCCTCCGATAGTCAAAACATAACCATTCCCTCTTCCCTTTTTATGTCGAGAAGTTTCATCATCCGGCAGGTTATACATTGGAATTGCTGCAATATTGATGTCTGAATAATCGCTATTCTCTCCATTGTTAACAACAACCGAATTCGATTGCATAGAAGGCGGAAGTTTATCCATTACCGCTTGAGGAACGAATAATTTAGAATCTGATGTATTGATTCCATCAAGTGTTTTCATATTTAGGTGATCACCATGGATATCTGTTATCAAAATGATATCCGGATCTTGCAAACCAGCAAAAGCTTCTGCCCCACCATATGGATCGACATAGATTGTTAACTCATTCCAAGTAAGAACCAACGTACCATGCAAGACAGGCTGAACGACAAGATCTCCACTTTCTGTAGGTATCTTATCAGGCTGAGCACGATCTTGTGAGTAGCTGGTGAAAGTTAGTAATGATGAGATGAGTATGAGAAATGCTTTCATAACTGTATCATTTATATAAAGATAGAAGAATGCATGAAGAAGATTGTCATTTCTCCAATTGATCAATGTCATAGGAAAGTCAATTTGAATGAAACATCTTCAACATCATTAAAATTGAAATATGGCGCGATACCAGGAACTCGTCTTGTTTATATTTCTTGCATTAACAGCTGCACCAATAGCTGTTGTTTTCTTACCAGTAATACTTTTTATGCTGCTAATCGGTGGATTTGTATCCGTCTATAGAAAACTTTTAGGTAGCTGAAGGTTTACGAGTCCGCAAGAACCTGTTGGGTGAAAAATGTGCCCATTTTAAAATGAGTCACGCAATAAACGTATGCGTCACGATCTGATTCAAATGAACCAACCACCTCTTCATCATGAATCACAACAAACCTGCCTTCATACTTTTCCAGCAACATTTCTTTGTTTTCCATGAAGAACTTGTATTGCTTATCCAGAAGTTCTCCCATGATTAGTTCCCTTTTTATCCCACCTATCTATAACACAAAGTTAGTCTACATGGTTTGATAATGTAAAGAACCAAACAAACCTATTCTCAGAGGCGTTTTAGTGGCGACACACACAAACCGGACGACTAAAGCTATGTGTGTGGTCATGCCATTCGAAATTGTCATTATATCCTTCCAATTCCCAGTAAAATTTGGAGCGAGGATTATCCACATTACCTATCTCATTCATAGTGCTCGTATCGTATAATCGTCCATTAACCATGGTATAATTCACATACTGGCTATTCTGGATATCTTCCAAAGGATCCTTATCAAGAACAATGAGATCGGCAAGCTTGCCAACTTCTATCGAGCCTAAATCATCCCCCATCCCAATATATTCTGCACCATGAATCGTAGCAGCCCGGAGCACCTCATAATTTGTCATGCCACCCTGACCAAGCATCCACATTTCCCAGTGAACCCCTAAGCCTTGGAGCTGTCCATGCCCACCAACACACACTTTTACATCTCGGTCAACGAGCTTTTTAAGTGATTGTGATGTGAGTATATGTCCATTGTCATATTCCTCAAGTGGAACCATCGTTCGATGCCTGGCTCTTGAGTCAATAATACCTCGTGGTGTATATTTAAGTAAATGTTCATTCTCCCAAACATTCGAAGTTTGATACCAATAATACTCACCACTAAGACCTGCATAATTCACCACCAGTGTAGGTGTATTTGCAGTCTTGCTTGAAGCCCAAAGGTCAACCACATCTTTATATAGTGGGGCAACGGGAATATTATGTTCAATACTTGTATGTCCATCCAAAATCATGGTCATGTTATGAAAAAAGGTTGATCCGCCTTCAGGATACACCATAATTTCTAAATCACGAGCTGCCTTTATCACCTGCTGCCGTTGTTCTCTTCTTGGCTGATTATAACTTTTAATACTGAATGCACCGTAAGCTTTTGTACGATTGATGGCAAATGCTGCATCTTTTTCACTGTTGATTACAGCTTTAAAATCTCCATCTGCACCATAAAGAATCGTACCTGTAGAGTAAATTCGAGGGCCAACCATCCTTCCTGATCGTACCATCTCTGACTGAGATAAAGACATTTCAGAATTTGATGAAGGATCGTGTGTTCCGGTGATTCCGTAAGCAAGGTTTGCATAATAAG
>JANQST010000186.1 GCA_028279155.1 Cyclobacteriaceae bacterium | reverse complement strand
AGATATTGACATAAGCAAACGGGGCGTGATCCACACAACCCATTGGGTAGCCATCATGAAAGATGGATTGGACATCGGTCCCACAGTTTTCAATCACTTCAAACCATTTAAGTGCAATAGAATGCAACGCCTTAGGTTTCCTCTTCAGCCATGACTGCATTGAGATGTTCTGGATGTCTTTTCCTGTGTATCGGAGGAGTTTTTCCACATTATTATTTAATAATCTCAGCCTTCAACTTTTCTTCGACAACTTCTCCGTCTTTCATGGAAACAAAATAGCAATTGTATTCATCTCCTAGCGAGACCACTCGAAAAGGCTCTCCATTTTTGAAAATGATTCCCGAATAGTTGTCCATGGCGTACCCGGCTTTGAAGATTCCGTTCTTAATATTTTTTTGGTAAAGAGGTCTTCGGTATTCTTCGCTAGCATAATGCGGACTATGACTATAGTCTAGAAAGCCAAGTCCTTCAACGACGCTTAGTTCACCCGGACGAGAATCCGTTGTTCCATTTACAAACCAACATAGTGATCCTGCACTTCCACCAGCTAGGACGATGCCTTTTTCCAATGCCTTTTTGAGTGCTACATCAATTCCCTGTGCTTTCCATATCGCGATCATGTTCAAGGTATTGCCTCCGCCAACTACAATGGCATCCACATTAAGAAGGACTTCTTCGAATGATTTTTTCTGGTTATAAGAGCTGATCCAAACCCGTTGTACGGATGGCTCTACCGACAGATCACTTACCAGGTCGTACCATCGAATGATGCTGCGTTCACTATCACCAGAGGCGGTTGGGAGATAGCATATCTTAGGCTTCTCCTTTCCGGTTAATTTGATGATCTCATTGATAAATAATTTGTTTTGCCCTCCTCCATAAGGAAAAATGTATTGATCCTGCCCAAAGGATACTGTTGCTAAAAATAGAAGTAGAAGGCCTAGTATACCTGATCTTTTCATGACTTTTTGGATTGATTGAAAAACGATATATGAAAGGTACAAATGTTTGTCAATCGATATGCTTATAATTTGATACACGGCAATTGATGTACTTCAGCTGGAAGTTTCTGAAGTAGGAAAAATTCATTAGCTTGTATAAACACTAACCTACAATTCCTATGACAGCTAAAAATCGAATTCTGGCAACCCTTGTTGGGTTTGTCGTCCTCTTCCTTCTTGGATGGTTACTTTACGGCTTCCTTTTGATGGATTTCTACAATGCTAATTCAGGAACTGCTTCCGGAGTTATGCGAGCTGATGAAGACATGATATGGTGGGCCTTGATTTTAGGTAATGTATTCCAGGCGTACTTCCTTGTATACATTTTTGGAAACTGGGCAAATATTAAGTCGTTTGCGGATGGATTTAAAGCAGGCCTGATCATTGGTTTGATCCTTGGGCTAGCCTTCAATTTATCCATGTTTGGAACCACCAACATCATGAACATGACTTCTGCTCTTGTTGACCCTATTGTTTCAGCGGTAATGATGGGCGTGACAGGTGGAGCAGTAGGGGCTATGCTCGGAAGGAACCAGGCTGCTTCCTCATAACAGGAAGAAACCTCCCGGGAGGGAAACTCTCAATCTTATCATAGGTCGAAAAACCCTGGCTTTTGTAAAATGCCTCAGCATTGGGATCTGCTTCTACTATGATTGGCAGATCCTTTTTGGCAAACGATCCGATTGTTTTCTGAAGAAGTTCCTTCCCGTTTCCTTTTCCGATATATGCAGGAAGTATCCACAAATGAAGTATTTCGTAGTTCTTGTCATTTTCTACGATCGAACAAAAGCCTATCGGCTGATCGTTATTTTTTGCTACAAGAATGTTCTGATTGGATAGTTTCTTTTCATCGAGCGTCAAATCGTCCATCCAACGTTCGATCCAGGATTCAGGGTATCCCCAATGTCGTTTGGATTGGACACTTATTGTATTCAGGATTGGTAAATCAGAGGTTTGCGCCGGTATGAATTTCATTTACCCTGGCAGTCGACTCTTAATGAACTTCATTTGCCCATTGTGATTGGACTCATGTTCACAAACATGAAACCATTTGCAATGATTGTTTGTGGGTTGATTTCCAAAAAATGGTTCGGATTTCATCAGCCAGTCATCGTCTCTTTTGGCAAATTCTTTTTTGGTTGTTTTCCTTACTTCATCAAGTTTGCTAATGTAGAAATCAATTGAATTGCCCTTGATCTCTTTTCGTCCATTTTCTCCTAAATTCATAGGCACATCCCATTCCTTTTTTATTTCATCACTCCAGGTTCCCCAATCCATTTCATCGAATGTGTTTAGTTGATAGTAGCGTTCCGTAGCAGCCAGGTGCAATAACATTGCTCCAATTGAATTGGATTTATCATCTATTTGAAAATCCAATTGTTCGATGCTTAACTCTTTCACCGTATGAACTACCCAGGTCCGCATCATGGTCATCGTTGATAGGAGGGTGCCTACTCTTGGTGAATATCCTTCTTGCGGACCAATCAAATATAGATTATCGGGATTTTGATAGGGAGTCGCTTGCGTACTGTGGATCAGTGTTCCGGAGGCAATACCGGCTGTCAATAAGGCGGTTCCTCTAATGAATTCTCGTCGAGTGGATTGTGTGTTTTTTTTCATGGTGTTAGGTGTTTAGTGATTTTAAAGGTGGAATATCATTTGTTCATCCAATTGTTTTTTTCAAACACTGAAATAGATTCATGTATCATCTTTCGGAAATTGCTTATTGGCCGATTAAAAAGGCCAATAAATAGAATGTCCTGCTCAGGAATTAATATATGGAAAGCTCTGAATCCTCCTTGCGATCCTGTATGGTAAATAATGTCAATTTCAAAATCAGCATCAGGGAGTAAGGACTCTAGTCCGATGAACCAGCTGTATCCAACAAATGGGTCTAATGTGTCTGACCAATTTTGAGGTCTGAATATTTTTCTCGATTCGGCTATCAGTTCTTCGCTTAAAAAAGCGTTGGTTTGGATAGCCTCTTCATAACTGGCCAGCTCTAACACAGTACTCCAGATTCCTCCATTGCCGGCTGCTGCAAAAGTTGGAACCTCACCATAGTCGTATTCAATGTATTGGCCATTATCATCCTTGATATAGGCATGCGCCACGCCAGCCTCCGGATAAGAGCCATTGGTGATTTTGCTATTGGTCATACCAGCAGCGTTAAAAATGTTTTCAGTTACAAAGTCTTGCCAGGGCTGGTCAGCCACCTGTTCTATGATCAAGGCTAACCCATTGTAGCCGGGGTTGGAATATTGAAATTGTGCTCCTGATTCAAAATTCAGTGTTTCAGTTGACTTCAGGGGTTCCCAGTTTTCTTTGTCTTTGGCTGTCAGGTAAAAGGTTTCATTTTCACTCACCTTCCGGGAATCAGGCAGTCCAGAGGTGTGGGAAAGTAAATGATTGATTTTAACCTGGTCTGAGATTTCTTGATTACTGAAATCCGGAAAGTATTTTGACAGACTATCGTCAAGGTTCAGC
>JANQST010000168.1 GCA_028279155.1 Cyclobacteriaceae bacterium | reverse complement strand
ACTGTTTCGATAGCAATGCCCTCATGAGCTAACTCTATTGATTCGATCGCAACTTCATTTCCGTCGGACTTCAAACTGGGTCCCTCGACTTTGACAGGCCAACAGTTGTTGACTTTCCATACCATGATCGGTGCATGTTCCTCGTTAAGTAGCATAATTGTGAGATCGCGGCGTTCCGGCTTATTCATCTTTGTGGAATTCAGCCAGCGGTAAAACTGATTGTCCATTGGAACGACACCTCGTTTTAGTGTGACGTTCCCATATTTCTTCAGGCCTGGCATTCTTATCTTTCCAAAGTCAACACTTGCTCCATTCCGGTATTCGATTACTTCTGTTTCAAGGGTGAGTCCGGATACTTCTGAAAAGCCAATTCGTGTTCCGCCCCATTCGACGGCAAAATGAAAAACTGGTACTGGGTATATAGTTGCCATTACTTATACTTTTTTGATGTGTGAAATAGATTATGATTGTTGCAGCTTATGAGAGAATCTCAATATGATAAACTCAGCAGGTCTGGAAGTAGCCAAACCAATTTCGATTATCAGTCTACCTGCAAGAATATCGTCCTTAGTCATAGTTGTATCGAGACCTACGTTGACGTAGAAAGCATCCTCTGGTACTGCACCAGCAAGTGCTCCAGCTCGCCATTGAAGTGTCAGGAAGTTCTCAATTTGGGCCTTGACCTTGATCCATGTATTTGCTTCATTAGGTTCGAAAACAACCCATCCAGTTCCTTTTTTTATTGATTCCTCTACCATATTAAAGAACCTCCTTACAGAAATAAAGCGCCACTCGTTGCTGTTTCCATCAAGTGTCCTCGCTCCCCAAACTAAAGTGCCTTTTCCTGTAAAAGAACGAATCGCGTTAATCGATTTACCACTAGTATGGACGTTAAGATCTTCCTGATCTTTATCCGTAATCCTAATTTCTGGCTTGATAACCGCATTCAAAGAAACATTCGCGGGGGCCTTCCAAACACCATGATCACGATCTACCCTGGCATACACACCACTAATTGCACCGCTTGGAGGAAGAACCACATTTTCCAATGTTAAAAGATTCTTTACCTGATTGTAAAGTGCATTGTTATCAGATTTTAAGTCAGAAAGCTTTGGAGTTGTTTTCTTTTTATCAAGGTTGGTAAGTGTAACAGTTACACCGGAATCGTCATAGCTGTAATTAAGTGAGGTTACCAGGTTGGGATAGTACGCCGCACCATATTTTAGGTAACCCGATGATAAGTTTCTAAATGTTGCAGTATCCGGATGTACATCCATCACCACAAACCTGTCTTGCAACTCATGACACTGAGCCAGAGCATCTTGCAGCAGGATTGAATAGTTTGAAGTCATTTTTGTGGCATCCGGAAATACGATAAGCGTAGGCTCATCCTCTTCTTTCAACTTATCAAGTCCTGCTTTAAGACCTTTGGTTGGATCTGCCTTTGTTCCATATTCAGGTGCATTTGCATACTTACCAACGGAAACAATGTAGCAGGCTCCCCCACCATTTGCAAAGTACATTTCGAGAGAATAGTACATTAAATGACTGGGATTAATTGCGGTGACAGAAATGTCAAAAACATTGGCTGAAGTTTCTGATGCACTAACCGCAATACTTTCCTTCTTAGGTCCTCCGAAAATATCCATGTATTCCGCGAGAGATGAGATTCTAGTGGGCAATAGGTTATATTTATTGCCATCACCTTGTTTCTCAGTGTAGCCAATAAATGCTGGTATTGCTGAAGCAACCTGTGCCACAGATGCCGGGAACTTAGGTATTTCTTCAACATAAACACCGGGTGTTTTATAATCTTGCATAAGCTTGAGTATTTAGTGATTTTATCATTCTGTAAATTTTTTTTCTTCGAAATCCTCGAATAGGAGCTCTCGCTCACTGATGCCTTTCACTGGTCCTTTACTCTCTGTATCCAGAATACTGATGGTTTTGATTTTGTAAAGGACCGATGGAATATACTTTGCACCCAATGAGCCCCACAATTGATTTTGCTCTTCGAAATTGAGCGTTCGCATTTCAACGACAACCTTCTGAAGGTTCTCAGAAGGAAGTGATTCGTTAGTTGTTTTATCAAAGAACCTATTTATTTCAAAGAATAAGACGACCTCAGACAACGATCGTAGTGCAGTGTTGTAATCTTCAAAATGTGCACTAAAAAGTACATATAGGTTGATTTTTTGAGTTGGATTAAAGGTGTCGAAATCACCGTCCTGGTTTTTCTTATAAATGTCATGCGATCGCAACGTACGCTCCTCTTCCACATTTATCAACGAGGCAATAATGATGTTATCAGTAAGGTGAGAAGAAGTCCCGCTTTGATTTACGATGTTACCCGAAATGATCTTTTCTACTTGACCTTTATTGCCATCCAATCTTTTCTGAAGAAAGGCATTTATCTCGGTGGTAAGGAATTTTATTGTACTAGCGATCATGGTGGTAAGTAATCGTCAGTAAATTTTATATTTAAAGATTTCAAAGGCATCCCTGAAAATGGGGATAGCGAAAAACCACCATTTATGGGTGTGTTAGTTCACAGTAGTCCCTATTAAGCGCTCGAGGATAGATCAGGTCAACCCATTCTCAATCGCATATTTTACCAATCCAGCAGTGTTTCTTGCGTGGGTTTTTAGAAGAAGCTTTTTACGATGAGATTCAACAGTGTGGGTACTAATGAAAAGGCTATCCGCTATCTCCTTTGTTATCAATTCGTTGGAAATCATTGTGAGAATTTCTTTTTCTCGCTCGGTAAGTTCCTTTGGTTTGATTTTTTGTTTTGCCTTTGGAAGGCAGTTGTCAATAATTGCCATTTGGATACTCTTGCTGACATATGTTTCATGCATCATGATATGATTAATGGCCTCAATTAAATGCTCTTTGCCATCCGAATCGGACAGGTAAGCATCAGCACCAAGTTTCAACATCTTCTTGCAAAAGAGTGCTTCATTTTTTTGGAGAAAGTACATGACTCTCACACCTGAAAATTCATTTCTAAACGCATGAAAAAAGTTCTTTATTTCAACAAAGTCAGTACCTGCATCAAAAGTCAAAATGTCCGGTTTATGTTCACCTGACTTGATAAAGATCTGGCGTTTACCAGCAGCCTCTCCCACCACCTTTACGTTATTTGTGTTTATTAGATAAGACCTAATGCCTTGCCTGAAGATAGGATTTCTGTTTGCAACAAGTAGCTTGATCATGGTGAGAGCTCGTTGACTGGTCTGTAATGGTGAGGATAGGTGGCTATTCTCTTAAATAAATTTAGAAACCGCTACACCCAATAGCAATACCCACTTTTTGGTATTTTCAGTCTATTGATATGAGTATATCAAGAAGTTATATGAATTAAATAACTAGCGACCAATCGATTCTTGCTCAATATGTATCACTGTATCTAGTTAAATGGTTTATTCGTTGAGGTTACTAGCAAGTTTTTACACTTCTAATTTTTCAACAGATCCTAAAGACTCTGCCTATAACAACCTGACAGACATTCTTATTGAAGTCATTGCTTAAACACCATTTTCAAATCATACATTACAGCCATTCCATCAGGCTCAATGCCCGGAGAAAATTCGGAAATTGATTCCCTTGATTTCACATCAAAGACCCGAACCAGGTTTTTGCGTGGCAAAGTGACATAAACCTGATTCTCAAAGGAAGTAATTCCTAAAGGCGTTGTTTCCAGCTCTATTTCTTGAATGAAGGTTTTAGTTCGAGCATCAAAAATTGTGATGTTTCTACTGAATACATTGGATACCCAGACCTCACCATTTATGAATGTCATTTTCATCGGAAAGCGACCATTGGATGAGAATTCATCAGTAATTCTTCCTTGTGCCAAATTATAAATAGAAACTTGGTTGGCTTGATTGGACAAAATCCAAAGTTCACTTTCATCTGGTGATAGCATCAACCCTTCGGGACCTTTCGGTGCGTTGATGTGCTCAACTTTCCGGGTCTTTGTGTCTATAATCGAAACCGTATTAGATTCAATATTTGAAGTAAAGATTTTAGATCCATTTCGAGTTCCTTCAATTACGTGACTACCTTTCATCGTTTGATACTCGAAGAGCAATTCTCCATTTTCTCCATCCAATTCTTTCACTAATCCCTCCCTCTCAGCGGTTGTCCAAAAAATGCTGCCACTCGCATTCGTCAAAATACCATGCGGTGAATCAGAATTTGGTATTTCAAATGTTTTCGTATTTCCATCAGCAAGTGAAATCCTTGTAACTGTTTTTTGCAACTCATCCATCCATTCCAGTTCGCTTGAAGCGATCGGACCTTCGTGCGGTCGGGGAAATGATCCGTAGTTTGCTACAAAAACAAAACGACGATCTGCTGAAACACTGAGTTCATGAGGTCCTTTCCCAACCTGGTAGTTTCGAATCACTTTTTCTACTTGAAGGTCAACTACTGAAATCGAATGACCTGAGCGATTCGCAACTAACAAGTACTTTTTTGCTACTTGTGCATTTCTGCTATATTTTTCCAGGAGGTCAGAAAAGTTGGTAGTATAAATATCAACGTTCCCACTTTCCATCAGCTCGCTACTTGAATAAATCAACCTGGAATTGTTCTCCAGAAACTGTGGGTAGAGATTACTTCCCTCGGTGTTCAATTCTTCCACATTTTGTGGAATTGTCCATTGTTCTCCTCTCTTGAAGCTAATGTATAGATCTCCATATGAGGATTTATTCTCTGGACGTTCGGAGGCCTCATACATCAACAGTTGACCATCATTGCTTATTCCCAAGTTCCATTCTCCCTTATGACTATTTATAATAGGCCCGAGGTTAATTGGTGCAGCAAAACCTTCGGAGGAGTACTTCGCAACATATAGGTCGCCCTGTCCCAATCCTTCCGGACGTGTTGCAGCAAAATACAAATCGCCATTTGAAGTAGTTCTCGGACCATATTCCGTTCCAGTGGTATTGATGTGATCTGGTAACCTTTCAGGATCACTCCATGTGCCTTGCGAAATCCTCTTAGTGACCCAGATATCCGCAGATGCTGTTGCTGCATTTGAAGGGCGATCGGATACAAAATAGAGTTTCGTTCCATCTTCTGTAAGGTGTGGGTCCGAATCGTCAAACTCTCCTGAGAATGAAACCAAAGTCGGTGATGACCATTCTTCACTCTCTTTTTGCGAATAAAAAATCGAACTTTCTAGGGAGCCCTTACCCCAGGCCCCTTCGCTTCTAACAAAATAAACTTCCGAGAGGTCCTTTGAAAAAGTTGCAGAATACTCGACTGCCGAGGTTGAAATAACACCTTCACCAAAAACAGATGGTTCGGAACAATCTTTCCGTTGACATGACAGAATCAGCAAGAGAGATAAAAGGATGATCTTTTTCATATATCTTATTTCCTACAAGTATAGGAAATAAATTCCTACAATAGTAGGATTTAAAAAATAATGGAACTAAAATTGAGTAAATCTTAACTAATAAAAAGTGAAAGAGACTTCCCTCGATGAACTCCAACTAAAGATCATGAAAGTATTATGGTCAAATGGAAAAAGTAGTGTCCAGGAAATTCGAGACGAATTAGCCAAAGAAAAACCACTAGCGATTAATACAATTGGTACTGTATTGAAACGACTGGAAGAAAAAGGCTTTGTAAGTCACTTCAAGGAAAGTAGGAAATTCATATTTTCTGCGCGTGTAAGTGAGCAAAGTGCCCAATTAAATGCTTTGAGTAGACTGAAGGAACGGTTCTTTAGTGGTAGAAACATTGATATCGTTAATCATCTAATTGATGCAAAAGAACTCTCCCAGGAAGAAATTGAAGAGATCAAGAAACGATTAGAGAACTTCAATCCCGATTCATGAATTTCATCTATGCCTTCGGAGCCTGGTCTGTCACTTATCTGTTGATGAGTACATTTTTTGTTATTACCGCTTCTGGGATTCAAAAGATTCCTTACTTCAACGCAGTTGCGGATCGAATCAACTTGTGGAGAACTGTACTATTTGGAACTCCCCTTCTGGCCTATTTGGTCACTCATTTAAATACCGGCTTCCTGGAATACTATGCCTGTCCCCTAAGCCTGGAAGCTGAAGGTCATTCTGAACGGATGCTTTTTGCTTCCAACATTTTTGGTACACTTAACCAATCCTCCCCCTTTTATTTTGACTACAACCCTAATTCGATCCATGGTTTTTTTGTTTCCTTTTTCAGCCTCTGGTTCTTATGTGCAGTTGGAATTGCCATTCGATATACGTGGAGTTGGGTAGGTATTACTAAAAAACTGAAACAGACTGATATATTTAGTATAGGTGACTACTCGGACAAACCGAAGGTCATAGATTTTCTTGATCAAACGGGGTTAACCTTATATCTGCTTGAAGAGAAAGAGAGTCCCTATGCTTTCGGAAAAAAAGCAGTCGGATTGCCAAAAGAACTGGTCGAATCTTTTACTGATGAACAACTCTTATGCAT
>JANQST010000153.1 GCA_028279155.1 Cyclobacteriaceae bacterium | reverse complement strand
TGATATTTGGAACAGCTACTACAAAATATCCTCCCTTGTTTAATCGCTTTCTTAGATGTTTTAATGTTTCTCTTAAATCAGAAATATGCTCAACTACATGCCAGGCCGTAATGACATCAAACTTTATTTCACTTTCGATTTCTTCAATTGATTTAAATACTCTTCCCTTAACCTTGGAAGTAGCCAATTCCCTAGCGTTATTGTCCGGCTCAATCCCTATAGTTTGCCAATTCTTTTTTTCCAATGTTTTAAGAAAATCTCCGGTTCCGCATCCATAATCCAAAACTGTGCCTGAGCGTTTGAATTGTTGAATTAAACTTCTCTTTTTTTTAAGTGTATATGAACGGACAAGTTTATATAGAATGTTGACCAGAGAATTTCCTTTGTCCGTATGGGAGATGTATGTATCGCTTTGATAGTATTTACTTAACTCATCGCCACTGGGACGTGGGTTGGTAAATACAAGTTCACAGTTCTTGCATTTAACCAAAGCGAAACTTTCATGAGAAACAGTATGATCTTCACAAATGAGATAATTATCAAATTGCGGATGTTGGCAAGAAGGACAATTTTCTAATTTCTCGTACATTATCGACCAAGATATACCATAAGAACTGAAACATCGGAAGGAGAAACTCCGCTAATCCTAGAGGCCTGTCCAAGTGTTTCTGGACGAATTTTCAGAAGTTTTTCTTTTGCTTCTGCAGATAAGGAAGGAAGTTGATTGTAGTCGAATTCTGGTTTTATTTTCAGATTCTCAAGACTATTCATTTTTTCAGAATTTATCTTTTCTCTTTCAATGTAAGTCTGGTATTTGATTTGGATTTCTGCTTGTTCGATTATTTCAGCGTTGTAGGATTTTATCACTTTTTCTATCTCTCCTGAAAAGATGCATAGATCTGTAATAGAAATTTCAGGACGTTTAAGGATTGTTGCAAGGGAGGATTTGTCCTTTATAGGAGCTGAATTGATTGAAGCTAAAAGGTCTTTTGATTCATTGTTTGGCTTGACCTGAAATTTGTTCAAAAGATTAATTAGTTCTTCAGTTTCTTTCTTTTTGCTTAATGTTTGATTGAGACGATCATCTTTTGCAAGTCCAAGTTTGTGACTGATTTCAGTCAAACGAAGATCAGCATTATCCTGTCGCAAAAGCAATCTAAACTCAGCTCTGGAGGTGAACATACGATAGGGCTCATCTGTCCCCTTGTTGATCAAATCATCGATTAGCACACCGATATACGCTTCACTCCTTTTTAGAATAAATGGCTCGTGGTTGTTTATTTTAAGATGAGCATTGATGCCAGCCATTAGCCCTTGACAGCCAGCTTCCTCATATCCGGTGGTTCCGTTGATCTGACCTGCGAAATAGAGGTTTTCGATTTGTTTGGTCTCGAGGGTGAGATTAAGTTGTGTAGGTGGGAAAAAGTCGTATTCAATAGCATATCCCGGACGAAACATTTTAACCTGTTCAAACCCAGGAATCTTTGTTAGCGCTTTGTATTGGACATCTTCAGGTAAGGAGGTGGAAAACCCATTGACATAGATTTCAACCGTATTCCAACCTTCTGGCTCTACAAATATTTGATGTCTATCCCGTTCAGCAAAGCGATTTATCTTGTCTTCTATCGATGGACAATACCTTGGCCCAAGACCCTGAATCCTTCCAGTAAACATGGGAGATTTTTCAAAACCTGTTTGAAGAATATCATGAACCTCGTTATTGGTATAGGTGATATGACAGCTCCTCTGAGTTGTTAATGGACTAGTGCTATCAAGATAGGAGAACTTTCCTGGGAGCTCGTCACCTTCTTGCTCCTCCATCCGATCGAAATTAAGAGAACGACCATCAACCCTTGGTGGGGTCCCTGTTTTCATTCGGCCAGATTCAAAACCTAATTGAATGAGTTGCTCAGTGATTCCGGTAGCTGCTCTTTCCCCGGATCTTCCTCCTCCAAACTGTTTTTCGCCAATATGTATTAACCCGTTCAAAAATGTACCATTGGTTAATACAACAGCTTTCGCTTTTATTTCTAAACCAATGCTTGTTCTGACTCCAACCAGCTTACCTTTTTCTACTATCAAACCCGAAACCATTTCCTGCCAGAAGTCCAGATTTTCTATGTTTTCGAGGGCTAGTCGCCACTCTTCAGCAAAACGCATGCGAT
>JANQST010000362.1 GCA_028279155.1 Cyclobacteriaceae bacterium | reverse complement strand
TTGCTTATAAGAAAGCCTTTGATATGTCTGTTAAAACGAATTCCCTTAACAGAATTCAATCTACTGCCGAGAACTTAAGCAAAAGTTTTGAGTTAATCGGTCACTATGATTCTGCGCTCCATTACCGCAAAGTACATCAGACTTTTGCCGACTCCATTTACAACGAAACCAAATCCAAACAGATAGCAGAACTCCAGACCAAATACGAAACCGAAAAAAAGGATAAGGAGATTAAGCTCAGCCAAGCCAAAATAGAGTTGACCACCTCACAAAACGAAAAACTTATGCTTACATTATTTACGTCTATTGGCTTTACGCTTATCATCATATTTATATATAACCAGCGTCAAAAAGCGGTTAAGAAACTACAGGAAAGAGAAAAAGAACTTCACGAACAGGAAGTGGATGAATTGATAAAAGAACAGGAATTGAAATCGATCAATTCCATGCTGGAAGGGGAGGAAAAAGAACGAAAACGAGTTGCCGAAGATCTCCACGATCGGGTAGGAAGCATGTTATCTGCTGTCAAATTGCAAGCGGATCCAACAAATACCGAGATGGTCAAACTGCTCGATGAAACTGCAGAAGAGGTTCGTAGAATCTCACACAACCTGGAAACAAAGGTGCTCAACCGCTTTGGTCTGGTTGCAGCTCTGGAGGACCTTGAAGAAAAGATTAATAGTTCAGCAATTATCCATTTTGAAGTTCACCACCTTGATTTGGATGAAAGGTTGGATAACAACATCGAAATCAATGTCTATCGGATTGTTCAGGAGCTAGTGGGGAACGCATTGAAACATTCCAGAGCTACAGAAATCACTGCCCAGGTGAATCGAATCGATCCACATTTGATTATTTCCGTTGAGGATAATGGAGTAGGCTTTGACAGTGTCAAAGCCAAAGCTTCAGAAGGGATGGGTTTAAAGAATGTGACCTCAAGGGCAGAACAACTCAACGGTGAAATGAACATTGATTCCGGTAAAGGCCAGGGAACTGTTATTACTATAGAACTTCCCTTATGAGTTACAATATTCTGATCGTTGAAGATCACCTCATTGTTAAAGATGGTATAAAGTTGATCCTTGAATCAGAAGATGAATTGACCGTTGTTGGTGACCTCCACAACGGTGATGAGGTGGTTCCCTTCCTCGAGAAAAATGAAGTAGATCTGATCCTTTTGGACATCAACTTGCCAGGAACTGACGGACTGACGTTAGCTCGTGAAATCAAAGAAAAACATGGGAGTGTTAAAATTCTGGTGCTGACATTCTATAACAAAGCAGCTTTCATCAAAGGGATTGCTGAATCCGGAGCAGAAGGCTACATTCTTAAGAACTCTTCCAAGGACGAAGTAATCAGCGCTATTTTCAAAGTCTTGAATGGTGAAAATCATTTTTCAAAGGAGGTTACCAATACCCTGCTAGCTAGCATGAGGCGCCAAGGCACCAACTACGAAGTGAAGCTAACCAAGCGGGAAATCGAGGTTATGATTCTACTAGCAAAGGCATTCACCACCAATGAAGTAGCAGACAAACTTTTCTTAAGCGCGCACACAGTGGAAACGCATAGAAAGAACCTCATGGCAAAAATGAAGTTCAAGAACAGGGCCGAGATGACGCTGTATGCCAAAGAAAACGGCTACCTGGATTTGCCGGAATCCGATTAAGGTGCATCATCATTTTTCATATTTCTAATACCTAATTCAGTTAGTTGAAAATACCTGAAAACAGGTAGGTATTTCATTGATGTAGCGAGGAAGTTTACATAAAAAACGCTACGACAATGGCTAAAAGAATTTCGCAAGTAAACGAGGTAGAACTCCAGATTTTAGAAAGCAATCCACCTCAACTATTGATTTATTCGAAAGGGATGGCTAGTTCATCTGGGTGGGGTAATCCTCAATTAGTCCCACTTAAAAAGAAACCAACAAATGGGGTTTATGAGTTTGAATTTGTTGCTGACCCTCCAACGGGAATAGTACTTCCTGTTTTGACACCTATCAGAGCAGTTTTTCATATGAAAGAAATACCTACTGATCTCAAAGGTGTCATCGTCCATAGTGCTACCAACAAAATAAAGCAAGATGCTTTGACAGATAGACCTTCGGGTACACCAAGACAACCAATTCGATTATTTGAATCCTTATTAGGTGTTTCGGTATTAGAAGATAAACTTGTTCTGAGAGTAAGATCAAATGGATGCACAACGAAAGAGCATTTTGAGGTAGAAATAAATCGGGGATTTACAGGAGTTCCGCCATTTTTTGTTAGCGTTTATCGCACTTTTGCCGATGTATGTAAGGCCATCGTTCCAGATGGAGTTGAGATTACTTTTACGTTTGCAGAACTAGGTTTAGAACCTGGTACCGACTTGATTATTACTAACCCAATTGGTCGAAAAATTCCATTCATTCATTCACCACGAATTCCCGAATCTGACTTTCCGTTCCCATCGATTCCAATTCCGTGGCCAGTAGGTCCTCCTCCATTTCCATGGCCTTGGCCCATTCCTGACCCAAATCCTTGGCCTCCTCATCCATGGAATCCGATTGATCCAAGTAACCCTTGGGGGCCAAGAGGACCAAGACCTGGAAATCTGTTTGGGGGAGGTGGTCGGTTTAATGGCTGAAAGCGGACGCTTACAAATTCAGAGAAATCAAACATAAAAATTATGGATAAGCAATCTTATAAAGTAACGGTTACGGGAGAAGGACCTCTCGTAAACGTTGTCTGTATTCTGGAATTAATTCATTTAGTTCAAATGAAGAAAGAATCCGACGAAAAATGGTCGGGCGAAATTGAGGACATGGAAGTTTTTGAAAAGTTGGACTATGAAATTTTCATAAGTGCCGCTGGCAGGGTGAAGTTCGAATATGTAATTCATAACACGCGCACAAACAAGCAGGTTGAGAAAGACAGTGATCACACCAATCGTAATGTAGCCAATGGAGCTAAAGTAAGAAGTAACTGTAAACCTTTTTAGAGATGAAAAAAATACATTTGACGCTACTATTTAGTGCCACCCTTTTTCAGATATTGGCACAAGGAAGTTTACTTGAAGACGCTGATGGAGAGGGGTCATTCAAGGTCTGGACGAATACAATTACTGTCAATGCTGGTGAGAGCGCAATAAAGACCACTATTATTGTGCCTCCGTCTCGTGCTGTTACAACAGGAATCGATTTCTATGAACCAGGTGATCCTATAAATCAATACAGGATCATTATTGATGACGTTACTTTCATTTTGCCGCCAGGAACATCTATTACTACGGTTTCTGGAAAAGTCTTAAGGGCGGGAGATGAAGTTAGAAGAATCTTGCATCAAACAAATTTTTTAGGAGAGTCTGGATTTA
This sequence comes from Cyclobacteriaceae bacterium, assembly GCA_028279155.1. Lineage (GTDB taxonomy): Bacteria > Bacteroidota > Bacteroidia > Cytophagales > Cyclobacteriaceae > Ekhidna. The sequence continues at coordinate 2,036 of JANQST010000362.1, read as the reverse complement.
CTATTAATGGAATTGCTTCTGATGGAACGAGTAATTTGTTTAGCGAGGGCAAACTCAACCCAAAGGGAGAGGTAGGTTTTTTTAGAACTTTTTATGGAGGAAATGATAGTCTTTCCGAATGGGATTACTTCTCAATTGCAGTCGGATTATCTGCTAAGGATGTATCACTTGTTGATACAGGTGCCCTGTTTGCAGATCCAACCAATAAGACAAGTTTTGGATACAATCTGGAATGCAATTACAACCGAGTTGGGACAGTGGCAGGGAGTACTTCATTATTTGGAATTGGACTGTCCTATGTAAATAGAGATAACTCTAGTCAATTGTCACCAGTCAAGTATGATGTTACAACAACATTAGCAACTTCTGGAAATCAAACTGCTACCCAACAAGGCCCAGTCGAGGGTTTTGATCAAAGTGTTTATGAAGCCAATCAAAATACGCTCAACATAAATATGGATTATGGTTTCTATCCGAATTTATTTAATGATAGACTACTTGTTGCCTCCCAACTGAGAGGAAAGGCCAAGGAAGGAATTAAAACAACTTGGAACTTTGGATTTGGTTTCTATTTAGCAGATGAGGATGTATCCACCAAAATCATTGGTGGGATAAATGTCATTGCTTCCGATTTGACAAAAGCAGTATCAACAAAACCTTTTGACGAAAGAATAACTATAAATCTTGTAGCTGGATTCAAGATCTAAGAAACAATTCAAAATAGAACATTTAAACCCACTCCCAAAATCTTACAATCCATTATTCATATACTTCAATAAACCGTTGTAAAATACCTAAAAAGCGGTATTGATTTTTGGGAGGGGAGCAAGGAACTTTATACACGTCATTCACTAACTAACCGCAAACCATGGCAACACTTTTTGAAATAAAACTTAAATCGGTACTGGTTATTGAAAATGGCAAGATTGAAGAAGACGCAGAAGGTGTCAATGCCGTTTCTATCAACCTAATATATCCGCGAGAGGGTGTCCCCTCTGTTTCATCCGTCCGCACCATCGAACTTCTGGATCGAGAAGAGAAAAACTTCGAACAAGCTGATATCAGGAAGCGATTCTTAATGAAGGAACTTGTGAAAGGAGGGGCCATTCTGGAAGCAGAGGTAACGGCAATTGAAAAGGTTTCGAAGTTTGAAAAATTCATCCACAAGATGTTCAAGGTGGGAGCTGTGGCAGCAACAGGCACGTTAGGCGTAGGAGCCGTAGTGACAGGTCTGACTAAAACAGCCACCGAATCATTCTTCGACTCCATCGAACCATCCGATCAAATCAATTCAATTGGTAAAGGATTTATGCCCTTGAATGAACAAACCCCAGAGGGAGATTTTGTGATCAATCTTGCCGTTCCCAAAGAGCTCAAACTCCACCAAACTTCAAGAAATGAAGATGGCGAGTTAGTAAAAACGATCCTCACACTCAAAAAAGGCTTTGTCAATGCAAAAGTCGTGGTGGATTTGAAAATCATAGAGAACTGACCATCCGTCATAGAAGACCTTTTGTTAAGTCAAGGCATTGAAAAACAAATACAAATATTAAAACCTAAATCAACATGGAAAATGCACCTGAAATATTAGGAGTCATCATTGTATTAGCTCCTCTTGCCATTTTTTTGATCCTAATGATTGTCGTTAGGAAATCACTAAGGCAACATTCTATTAAGCTTGCCGATTTACTCGTTGAAACAGATTTGCCTCAACCTGCATCCGCAGTAGATGGGGATGATGCCACACCAACTCCTGTAAAGAGAAGCGCTAGCAGGTTTATCCTGTTTTTGTCTGGAATTACAACATTGATATTGTCAGCCTGTTTTACCACTTACTATTTCTATATGAAGATCTACTGTATTAATTGTCAGGAGGGGTTGGATCTAGAAGGTTTTACCAATGTTTTGTTGGCACTAGGTCTTGGTGTCGTGCCCTATGCTGTGAACCAGGTTAAAAAGATTAGTTTATGAAAGCCCGGCTCACCACTATACTACTAGCCATATCCTTATGCTGCAGCGCAGATTATCTCAAGGTG
>JANQST010000360.1 GCA_028279155.1 Cyclobacteriaceae bacterium | reverse complement strand
CCTTTTCTGAAGTATCAGTTAGAAGTACCTTCTGAAGTAATAGGGGCCTCCCGATAGATCTCAAACTCTACACGTCGGTTTAGCGCCCGATCCTCTTCGGTCAACTCTTCCTCTATAATAGGTTGGGTATCTCCAAACCCTTCAGCAATCACTCTATCCTCGAAAATGCCAGCGAATATCACGACATAATCTCTGATATTGTTGGCCCGCCTTTTAGACAGTTCCAGATTTTGTTCAGGATCTCCAAGAGAATCTGTGTGGCCAGAGATCCGGAGTTTAAAGTCAATATTGTCATAGAGGAAATTCACGATCTTGTTGAGATCCGCATACATTTCAGTTTTCAAATCAGCCCTACCAACATCAAACTCAATGGATTCAAATTTTACCCTACTCGCCAGTGGTTCGGTAACCCTGTTCAGCTCTATTGGTCCGTCTAGGTAAAACACCTCTTCGATTCTGAAGAAATCATCACCTTGTAATATCAATAAGTAATTTCTTTGGTCGATAAGCTCGAATTCAAATGACCCATCAGGTTTAAGGTATTTCGGAGCAACTTCCAGACCCTCATCCAAATCTATGATTGAAACAATGCCTTGAAAAGGGACTCCAGTTAATGAATCTGTCAATGTACCTGTGACCGTTGTAGTTGCCAATGGCTGAGCTGACATGGGCAGCGGAAACGAATAAATGTCTTGTTTGCTCAAATCATTTGTTGACGAACGTGCATAAAACAGCAGTTCTGAATCAGAATCAATAGTAAAGTAAGTTTCGCTACCTCTTCCATTGACTAGTGGACCAATGTTTTGAGGCTCAGCCCAGTAGCCATCAACATTGTAGGATTTATAGATGTCAAACTCGCCAAAATTGTACAACTGGCCATTTGAACTGAAATAAAGTACATTAAAAATAGGGTGGAAAAAAGGACTAAAGTCACTATGTCTCGTATTAATCACGGGACCAATATTTTGTGCAGGTTGCCAAACTCCACGCTCATCTCTTATTGAATAGTAAATATCTGACAGGCCAAATCCACCTAATCTATCTGAAGCAAAGTACAACGTATCACCACTGTGTGATAATGAAGGATGAGAGTCCCAACTCACACTGTTCACATTTGTACCCATGTTAACTGGCTTACTCCAGACACTATCTTCATCTAGTGTAGCAGAGAAGAGGTCACAGTGTCCAAGGCCTTCCGGAGCAAAACACCTGGAAAAGATTAATGTCTTACCATCTCGGCTAATACATGGGGATCCTTCCATGAAGTGTGTATTTAGCTTTTCGATAGGTGCCGCTTTTGACCAAGTCCCGTAAGGATCTTTTCGGCTAAAAAACAAGTCTTCATCTTCGCGAAAGCGAATCGTCTCGTCAATCTTCTTTCTCTTCGAAGTGAAGACGAGCAAATCATTGGTAATGTTCAATGCCGGGCCATAATCAGCACTGGAGCTGTTGACGAGCATACCCATATTCAGTAATACTCCTCGTGGAGGCCGTAGCGTATCAATCAACTTTCTATGCTCAACCAATTCATAGTAATAATCAATCGGAACAAATTGTTCAGCCGCTTGTTTGTTCAGCGAATCGTAATAAAGCTCAATCTCTTTAATGCTAATACCCTGGTAATGATGCCGAAGCACAGTTCGATACAATGTTTTGGCTTCATCCGGATCGCCAAAAAGCTCTGTCATTTTGGCCAGCCGCCAAATCAGTTTTGTGTCTTTGTAAAAATTTTGAATTCCGAACCTTTTCACATAGTCTTTCAAAGCATCAAAGAGCTTTTCCCACTCCTGATCCATGTCAAGCTTGATAATCCGGGTTAGCTTTTGTTTGTCATAGTATCTGGCGTACTTGTTGACTCCCTCAAAGTCATAAACGTTGAATACGACATCCTCTGGAATGGAATCGGTAAGTATTTGGACCTCTTTTCTCCTGTTTTGCGCCTCAAGGCACATGAAAGAGAAGACCATAATGCAACATAAAAAGGCGGAAAATTTTTGATGCATACTGTCGTTTCGTCAGTAATGTTCTTTTAACGAAATAAAGTTAACACTATTTGGTATGGAAATCACTTTGGCATACCGATTGACCAATTAGTACATGATCCCTTAGAATAGGGTTTTTATAAGATAATCTGCCATTTTGGCATCTATATGTTCGAAAAAGATTCTCATCCTCTGTTGATTTCTGATCTAGCTTCAGGAGATTCAGAGGAACTCATACAAATAATAGCACCTGAAGATGGACATGAGCTTTCAGAGGAAAGCTTACCTAAAAACTTACCCGTATTACCAATTAAGAATACGGTTCTTTTTCCTGGTGTGGTTTTACCAATAACTGTAGGAAGAACTAAGTCAATTCGTTTGGTCAAGCGAGCCTATCGAGGAGATCGTATACTTGGAGTTTTAGCTCAGAAGAATAACAAGATTGAAGATCCGAAATTCAAAGACATGTTTGAAGTCGGAACCATCGCTAAGATTCTTAAAATGATTGTATTGCCTGATGGTAACACGACAATCATTATTCAGGGACAAAGTAGATTCAAGGTTGAGGCTCAGGTGCAAGAAGAACCGCATCACCAAGTCAATTTTAGCCTGATCAAAGACACTCCTGTCAAAGTAGATGCCAAAGAGCAGAAGGCAATTGTTCAGTCATTAAAAGACACGGCTACTAAGATCATGAACTTGAGCCCTGAGATCCCTAGAGAGGCTCAAGTAGCGATTGACAATATTGAGAATTTTCAATTCCTAACTCATTTTCTTTCATCCAACATAAATGCCGAGGTTGCTGATAAGCAACGATTGTTAGAGGTGAATGATCCACATGAACGAGCAGAGCTTTTACTTCAGTTCATGCTAAAGGACCTTCAGATGCTGGAGCTTAAGCAAGAGATCCAGGAAAAGGTACATACTGATATTGATCAACAGCAACGTGATTATTTCTTAAGAAATCAAATCAGAATACTGCAAGATGAGTTGGGCCAGGATGGTCCTGATCAGGAAGTTGAAGCACTTCGCTTGAGAGGACTGGAAAAGGATTGGCCCGAAGAGGTGTCTGAACATTTTCAGAAGGAGCTGGACAAAATCTCAAGAATGAATCCGGCGGCAGCTGAATTTCCGGTTGCGATGAGCTATTCGGAGTTGCTTGTTGATTTGCCTTGGAATGAAGTAACCGAAGACAATTTTGATCTTACGAATGCTAAAAAAACCCTGGACAAGGATCACTTTGGGCTAGAAAAAGTTAAGGATCGAATCATTGAATATTTGGCCGTAAGAAAACTTAAGAAAGACCTAAAAGGTCCAATTTTATGTTTGTATGGCCCTCCGGGAGTCGGTAAAACCTCACTTGGAAAGTCAATTGCTGATGCGTTGAATAGAAAGTATGTAAGGATGTCGTTGGGTGGCGTTCATGATGAAGCTGAAATTCGCGGACATAGAAAGACTTACATTGGAGCAATGCCGGGAAAGGTGATCCAAAACATCAATCGTGCAAAATCATCCAATCCGGTGTTCATTCTTGACGAGATTGATAAGGTAAATTCGGATTTTCGAGGAGATCCATCCTCTGCGCTTTTAGAAGTTCTTGATCCTGAACAGAATTCCACCTTCAAGGACAATTACTTAGAGGTCGATTACGATCTTTCAAAAGTGTTGTTCATTGCTACAGCAAACTCATTAGAGACAATACAACCAGCACTCAGAGATCGTATGGAGATCATTGATATCAGTGGTTATACTATAGAAGAAAAACTGGAAATTGCCAAAAAACACCTCATTCCTAAACAACGTAAAGAGCATGGGCTGAAATCTGCTGATATCAGTTTTGACAAATCAGCAATCGAAAAGCTTGTGAAATCATATACGAGAGAATCCGGAGTAAGAACCCTGGAAAGAAAAATTGCCTCTGTGATACGGAATGTTGCTAAATCCGTTGCGATGGAAGAGGAATATGATAAGAAGATCAATGCGGCTCGTGTAAGAGAAATTCTTGGGCCGGAAATTTTTGATCGTGAAAATTATGAAGATAATTCTGTACCTGGTGTTGTTACTGGTCTGGCCTGGACTCCATCTGGGGGAGATATTTTGTTCATCGAGTCTTCTTTAAGTCGCGGTAAAGGAAAACTCACCTTATCCGGTCAGCTTGGTGATGTCATGAAAGAATCTGCTGTTGCAGCACTTTCATATTTAAGGTCACATGCGGATTCACTTAACATTGATCATCGAGTCTTTGATAATTACGACCTTCATGTTCACGTACCGGCAGGAGCCATACCTAAGGATGGACCTTCAGCAGGGATTACGATGCTGACTTCATTGGCTTCTGTATTCACCCAGAGAAAAGTGAAAAAACAAATTGCGATGACTGGGGAGATCACCTTGCGTGGTAAAGTGTTGCCAGTAGGAGGCATAAAAGAGAAGATTTTGGCTGCACGACGAGCGGGCATTAAGGAGATCATCATGTGCAACAAGAATCAGAAAGACCTGGAAGAGATCAATGAAAAGTACCTGAAGGGGCTGAAGATTCATTTTGTTGAATATGTACCAGAGGTATTAGAAATTGCGTTAACCAGGCAGAAAGTGCCCAATCCGATAGAATTCGTATTACCTGAAGAAGTGAAGGCTTGAAATACCTTTTCCAAATAATTGCAATTTTTCCATTCATTACCTTTTCTCAAATTGGTGGAGAAAATGGATATGCAATATTGGATCTCAGCTCGAATGCCCGTACAACTGCACTTGCAGGAACTACGGTTTCCATTGCTGATGCTGATATTTCTCAATTTTTTGAGAACCCGGCCACTTTGGATTCGGTACAATCAGGAGATATTTTATTCAATATCAATCCATATTTCACAGATGCAATCGTCTTTAGTGGAGCATATGCATTTAACATGAAAGGATTGGGAAATATTGGACTGGGACTTCATTACATGGATTATGGTTCATTTAATCGCACAGATCCCTCAGGGAATTCACTTGGTGATTTTTCGGCTCAAGACTATGCAATCTCAATCGGAAAGGCGCACAAGCTTGGACCAATAACTATTGGAGCAAACCTTAAGCTATTGCATACTTCCATTGATTCTTACGGATCAACAGCTTTGGCGGGTGATATTGGAGGAATTTTTAGAGTAAACAATAACTGGACAGTGGGAATGGTATTCTCAAACATTGGAGGAAGAATTTCCAACTTCAATGAGCTAACGAATTCTCCCATTCCATTTGATGTGAAAGTCGGAACCACTTTCAAACCAGAACATATGCCATTGAGGTTCACTCTAACGAGTAGTAATCTGGTGGATGATAATGTTATTGAAAATAGTGCAACCGAGGGTCGATCGAATGAACAAGTAGAAAAAATTTTGAGACGGTTGAACATTGGAGCCGAGCTTCTTTTGAACGAAAATTTCCAGTTATTGATTGGCTACAGTCACAAAAGAAAGCAGGAGCTTAAATTGGAGGATCTTGGTGGTGGAGCCGGCCTTTCTTATGGTATTAAGTTAAACATTAAAAGAATACAGCTGAGATATTCAAGGGCCACTTTTCATTCTGCAGGAGGTTCAAGTTTTATCAGTATTCAAACCAACCTTAACAACATTAAGCGTATATTATAGATTGATAGAAGGCTTTTGTGATCAATTTACAACAGCCTTAGTCACAGAGAGAACAGAAAAGATGAATGATAATTTAACACCAAAGGAGATAGTTGCAGAGTTGGATAAGTACATCATTGGACAAAATGATGCCAAGAGGAATGTTGCGATTGCACTGAGGAACAGATGGAGAAGAATGAATGTAAAGGAAGATATTCAGGGAGAGATTGTTCCTAACAACATTTTGCTTATCGGAGCAACAGGAGTTGGAAAGACAGAAATAGCCAGACGTTTGGCGAAAACAGCCGATGCACCTTTTACCAAAGTCGAAGCATCAAAATTTACCGAAGTAGGTTATGTTGGCCGTGACGTAGAAAGCATGGTTCGGGATCTTGTAGAGCAAGCAGTCAGTATGGTGAAGATCGCTAAAAAGGAGGCGGTAAAAGAGAAAGCAGCCGAAGCTGTTGAAAATATAATTTTAGATGCACTTATACCTCCATTGAAGGGAAGCCCGCATCCGTATGCTGTAAAGTTGGGAAGTGATGAACCCGAGGATGAAGTTGAGCTAAACGAGCAAACCAGGGCACGATTCAGGGAGAAAATCCAGAATGGTGAAATGGATGACCGAAAAGTGGAAATAGATGTTTCGCAAAATGCTGCAGGTAACTTAGGTATGATTGGAGGAGCAGGAATGGACGAGGCCTCAATGATCAACCTTCAGGAAATGATTGGAAACATGATGCCTAAGAAGAAGAAGAAACGAAAAGTGACGATTGCGGAAGCCCGAAAAATTTTACTGGAAGAGGAAGCCTCCAAAATGATTGACATGGATGAGGTGAAAGAGGAGGCGATAAACAAGGCGGAGAATACAGGAATTATTTTCATTGATGAGATAGATAAAATAGCTAGTGGTGGATCAGGAGGAGGAAAAGGTCCTGATGTGAGTCGTGAAGGGGTTCAAAGAGATCTACTCCCAATCGTAGAAGGAAGTGCAGTTAATACAAAGTATGGGGTGATTAACACGGATCACATTTTATTTATTTCTGCTGGGGCTTTCCATTACAGTAAGCCATCAGATCTAATTCCAGAGCTGCAAGGTAGATTTCCAATTCGTGTTGAGTTAGATAACCTAACCAAAGAGGACTTTTTGAAAATCCTCACTGAACCAAAAAATGCACTAACGAAGCAATACGAAGCATTAGTAGCATCAGAGGATGTAGTTCTCACCTTCCAGGATGATGCACTTGAGGAGATAGCTGAAATGGCGTTTCAAATCAATGAGGAAGTCGAAAACATTGGCGCAAGAAGACTGCATACAGTCATGAGCCGCCTGTTGAATGAGATTCTTTTTGATATTCCTGACACCATTGGACCAAATGCCAAAATCGTCATCGATAAAAAGCTTGTCCAGGAAAAATTGGAGGGGCTTGTTCAGGACAAAGATTTGAGCAGGTATATTTTGTAATCAGATACCTTTTGGAGTATAAAAAAACTCTTGTTTTCCAATTCCAAAATCTGTTTCAGACCACTTATTGGTGTCGAATGAAATCCCTACCACGCCACAGGTAGGTACATTGCCAATCGAAGTGTTTGCCAACCGGTTGGCACAATCTGTGAAGCCAGGGTTGTGACCGAAAATCGCTAGCAGCTCACAGTCAGGTGCCGAATGTATCACATCTAAGATTTCTTGAGAGCCTGCGTGGAACAATCGTTTTTCAAGCAAAATATTTCCTTCATCAATGCGATATTGATCGCACATATGTAGGGCGGTATAAAAAGCTCTGCTTGCAGTGCTGGAAATAAGAACCTCAGGTGGTTCATGATTGGAAGCAAGGTGCTTACCCATTTTTAACACATCTCTTCGCCCACGCTTACCAAGTGGGCGGTCATGATCCGGCAAATTGAACGACCAGGATGATTTTGCGTGCCGAACCAGGTACAATGTTTTCATATTAGAGCTTTATCCAAAGATAGTGATGCTAATCAACAGATTCGATTACCCGATCATATAGAAATTGAACCCGCCGAGCATTGTTTCCTTCGATTGCCTTCATCACTTCAATTTGCTGAGTTGAAGCAGTTTTTGGTTCCTTCAACACAATCCAATTGACAGTTTCAGAATAGGGTGGGGTAGTTAGTGAACCTCGGTAGTTAAAGAAATCTTCTAATTGCTCAGGGATCACTTCAGCTGCATTCACAGTTTTCTTTTCTGATTCAAATACTTCACCTTCCTTTTCGGGAATTACATCTATGAATGTGTTAAGAAAGTCGCTTTCATCACCTTTCATAAATAGTATTCCAATCACAAGGTAATCCGGGGTTTCTACCCCTTCTCGTTGATTAGTATGTACAATATGCATTTCCATGTCATAGGAAGCTCCGGATACCATGTGCTCAGAGGGTGTATGAAAATGAAATTGTTTGAATTGATAGTCCATTCCATCGTAAGTGACATAGCTTCCCGAATCGTACTCTACCTCAACTGTATGACCCAAATTGGCCACTTTTTCTTTAGAAGTTTCATAATGGACAAGTACTTGATGAGATGAACCAACACCTTCACCAGGCACAATATTCACTGGCGATTGCATGTGACAGTTTACAGTTGCAAGTTCTTTCACCTGTCCACAGGCGATAAGTGTAGCAATGAGCAGCAGAGCGAAATATTTCATGTTGGGTTAGGTTAATTGCAGGTAGAATTTAGTCAATCCGGGAGATAGAAATCAAATACAGATTCATTCATGCACTTAAAATGTCTCTTCGGACACTTTTCGAACCCCTTACTCGAGCATGGTCGACAAGAAAGATCCTTTTTTTCGAAAATGGTGAACTGAGTTCTATAAGGATACCTTCCAAAGGAAGGAAGCGTATTCCCCCAAATGGAATAAATAGGTTTTTTGAATGCAGCAGCTATATACATCATAATTGATTCATGTGTAAATACCCAATTGGACTTGGAAATGATTGAAGCTGACTGGTTGACAGAGAATTTGCCACAAGCATTGAAAATGATACTTTTTTTGTTGAGTTCCTCAATTTCAAGCTCCTCCTGAACTGATCCTCTTTGAAAAAATTTCTCGATCTGAAGAGCAGTTTCTATATCCTCTTTATTTCCCAATAAAACAATGGGCTTGTTTATGCGATCACATAACTCAATCATGCGATTAAGCGGGAGCTTTCGAGTCCCATACTCAGCACCAATTGCAAAGACAGCATATCCGTCATGGTGGGTTTTTGGTAGCCAATCACTTTCCACCTCATCTTTTTCCGGAATGAAGAAATCAAGACCGAGGTTATCCATTTTAACTCCTATTGGCTCCAATACTTTTATGTATCGCTCCGTCAAATGAACATTGGGCAGTAAATCAATTTTAAAGTTGACCATCAGCCATGTTCTAAAATGATTTTTTTTAAATGTGATGGTTTTTGCACCCACTCCTTTTCTCAACTGACGAGTTTTGAAACTATTGTCCAGATCAATAACCAGATCGAATTTTTCCTTTTTCAAATCTCTTCGTAATTGCTTGAATGAATTTTCAAACGGATGAATTTTGTCCAAATACGGGCTGGCTTCAATGCTATTTATTAACTCTTTCCTGGTGGCGAAATGCAATGTATACTCAAGTTCACTTTTCAATATTCTGACAACCGGACTGGCCAATACGATGTTACTCAAGGAAGAAAATTGAACAACTAGGACCTTCATTCGTTCGATAAATTACTACTATCGTTTCGCATGTAGTAAAAATAGATACAACTAGCTTTTTGGTTAGTTTTAACTTCGATTGGAAAGTTAAGTATGAACTACTGGTTGATAAAAAGTGAGCCGGGAACTTATTCCTGGGATGATTTCGTAAAACTCGGACGAGATCATTGGGATGGAGTCAGAAACTTCAAAGCCAGAAATAATATCAAGGCTATGAAAATTGGTGACATTTGTCTTTTTTATCACTCGGTTACAGAGAAAGCCGTTATTGGCTTGGCAGAGGTCGTTAGAGAATATTATCCGGATCCTACCACGGATGATCATCGTTGGTACGTGATGGATGTGGTTCCGTTAAGGAAGTTGAAACGACCAGTAACGCTTACAGAAGTAAAAGCAGACGGGCGTTTGGATCAAATGAAACTTGTCACACATTCACGGCTATCTGTCCAGCCGGTGACAGAAGAAGAATATGGGATCATTCTTGAACTAAGTGAGCGATAGGGTGATCAAATTTGTCGTTGTTTATCTTATACTATGAGAATACTTCTACTTTTATTTTTAGCATTTCCGCTCTTACTTTTTTCACAGAAAAGAAAGAATCAAAAAGATACAAGTGCTATAATTAGTCAGTCTGGCAGGATTGAGTTTGAGGTCGAGCGAGATCGATCTGATTTTTTTGTTGTGCAGGGTGAAACGGATGGCATTTTGGTCATTGAAGAAATAGCTGGTGCTACTTTGAACGGATCGGGAACCTGGAAACTACATTTGGTTGATACAGCATTCAATCTCATATGGACAAGAGAGGAAGTGGTGCCCGCAGATGGTAATCTTCTTGGGTACGATTATTTTGGTGGAAAATTCTATTTACTGTACAGCAAAAGCAGATATCGAAGCGAAGAATTAGTTGTGGTAGAAATGGCCGCTGATTCTGATGAAAATTCGATATATGAAATAAGTACTGTATTTCCGGTAAGTATTTCTCATTTTGAATCTGTTGGAGAAACCCTACTTATTGGTGGATACGCCAACTTCCGTCCGGTTGTGATCACCTACAGCATCAATGATAAAAAGCCACGAGTTGTACCTGGGTTTTATGACAACAAGAATGACATGCTCGATATTGTTGTTGACAAAGAATCCAAGTTCTTCACAGTGATCCTTTCGGAAAGGATGAGGAATAAGAAATACACGGTCAGAGTTAAAACGTTTACAGAAAAGGGAGACTTGATTCAGGATAATTTGCTAAATCCGGGGGAGAAGAAAAGTTTATTAGATGGAGCAAGCACCACTTTTGCAAACGGGCTTCAATACTTGGCAGGAACACACTCTAAAAAGTCCCCACTATTCAGTCAAGGTTTTTACTTAAGCAAGTTCATCAACGGAGCTCAACAGTTTAACAAATATTATTCTTTCGCAGACCTGAATAATTTTTTCAATCATTTAAAGCCGAGGCGAGAAAATCGAATAAAAAACAGGATCGAACGAAAAAAGGAAAAGGGTAAGGTTAAGAAATTCAACTATAGGCTATTGGTCCACAAGATTCTACGCCGAGATGATCATTATGTGATGATAGCTGAGGCCTATTATCCTCGATACAGTTATGGCAACACAGGGACATTTGGTCCTTATGGTTCTACTGGAACTTTTAGGAACAATACCTACAGAGGGTTTCAACCATATAATCCAGATTTTCTGGGATATAAATATACCCATGCAGTTGTGGTTGGTTTTGACTCTAATTGTAACATCATTTGGGATCATACTTTCAAAATTGAAGACAAGCAAAGCTTTTCGTTACAAGAAAATGTAATGGTAACCGGAGCTGGCGATAAGATCGTGCTGACCTATCTGGAAGAAAATGAGATCAGATCTAAGGTTGTATACAACAACGAAATTGTTGAGGGGAGGACATTCAATCCAGTCAAATTGGCCTTTGAGTCAGACGAGTTAAAAACCAAGGATCCAAGAATTGAAGGTGTTGAAAGGTGGTATGGTAATACCCTGTTTGCTTATGGGGTTCAAAACATTAAAAATGAAAATGGAGTTGCAGGAAAAGTTCACCGAAAAGTTTTCTATCTCAACAAGATCCAATTTAATGTTAATAGGGAAGTCAATTAGATCATAACACTTATTTTTGCATGAAGTTTCATCATGCAAAAGCGCCTGCTTTTCGATAGTCAGCTACTCAAGGTCACTATCAGTCGATTGTGTCAACAGCTTATTGAAGTTCACGAAGATTTTTCTCAGTCCGTAATTGTTGGAATGCAGCCTCGTGGTATTTTTCTAGCACAGCGAATCAAAACTGAACTAGAAAATCTTAATATTCCAGAAGTCAAGTTGGGTTTGTTGGACACAACCTTTCATCGGGATGACTTTCGAAGAAGGGATGAATTGATCGAAGCAAGTCAAACGAAAATTTCATTTCCCATTGAAAATCAAAATGTGATTTTGGTTGATGATGTTCTTTTCACCGGAAGAACAGTTCGTGCTGCATTGGATGCAATAAACGCTTTTGGCAGGCCATCGAAAGTTGAACTTTTGGTTCTGATTGATCGCCTTTATAGCCGACACATTCCGATTCAAGCCAATTACACAGGACGAAAAGTGAATACGATTCAGTCGCAAAAAGTATTGGTGGAATTGAAAGAGCAAGGAAAAAAAGACAATATCTGGTTAATCAATAAAGAAGAATGAGCCAATTAAAAACGAAACATCTTCTTGGAATTAAGAATCTCGACAGAGAAGATATAGAACTCATTTTTCAAACAGCATCCAATTTTAAAGAAGTTATTAACCGGCCCATTAAGAAGGTCCCTTCCTTGAGGGATGTGACCATTGCTAACATATTTTTTGAAAACTCTACCCGGACAAAACTGTCATTTGAATTAGCGGAAAAAAGACTATCTGCGGATGTTCTGAATTTCTCAGCTTCTGGTAGTTCTGTGAAGAAAGGAGAGACGCTGCTGGATACGGTGAATAACATTTTGGCTATGAAAGTAGACATGGTGGTGATGCGGCATTCAAGTCCAGGAGCCCCCCATTTTCTCTCTAATCACATAGATGCCAATATCATCAATGCTGGTGATGGTACACATGAACATCCAACCCAGGCTTTGTTAGATACATTTTCCATCTTGGAACGAACCGGAAAAGTGGAAGGAAAAAAGGTGGTGATTGTAGGAGATATCCTTCATTCACGCGTGGCTCTGTCGAACATATTTGCGCTGCAAACATTAGGAGCCCAAGTGATGGTGTGTGGACCAGCTACGTTGCTGCCAAAACACATTGGTGAATTAGGTGTGAAGGTTGAAACAGATATCAAGAAGGCATTAGAGTGGTGCGATGTTGCCAATATTCTCCGGATTCAATTGGAACGTCAACAGATGAGCTATTTTCCCTCCTTGCGGGAATATTCTCAGTATTTTGGCGTGAATAAGCAACTACTCGATTCTTTGAATAAAGAGATAACCATCATGCACCCAGGGCCAATCAACAGAGGAGTAGAAATCACAAGTGATGTGGCAGACTCCGAACATTCCATCATCCTCGATCAGGTTGAAAATGGAGTGGCTATACGTATGGCTGTGCTGTATTTGTTGGCAGGAGTTAGTTCCAATTAAGAACCCACATAGTTAAAAGGGGTAATCTCATTCAACTCTGCCTTTACTGAGTCAGAAACATCCAATCCCTGTATAAAGGATTTGATTGCTGCTTTATTAATTTCCTCATTTGTTCGGGTCAGCGCCTTCAACGCTTCATAGGGTTTAGGGTATCCTTCACGTCTTAAGATGGTTTGGATAGCCTCTGCCACAACTGCCCAATTTTCATCCAGATCGGCTTTTATAGCTTCTTCATTCACATTGATTTTTCCAAGACCCTTTTCAAGTGACAGTATCGCCAAAAATGAATGTGCGATTGGAACTCCAATATTTCGAAGAACCGTCGAATCCGTTAAATCACGTTGCAATCGAGAGATAGGCAATTTTGAGCTCAGGTGTTCGAAAAGTGCATTGGCTATGCCAAAATTGCCTTCCGCATTTTCAAAGTCAATAGGGTTGACCTTGTGTGGCATGGCAGAAGATCCCACTTCATTTTTAGCAATGGTTTGTTTGAAATAATTCATTGAAATATACTGCCAGACATCTCTGCTTAGATCAATAAGAATGGTGTTGATGCGTTTGATGCAGTCGAAAAGAGCTGCAAGGTGATCGTAGTGTTCAATTTGAGTGGTGGGATAGCTTCTTTTGAGACCTAGTGATTTTTCAACGAATGAGTTTCCAAACTCGTGCCAATCCAGATCCGGATAGGTGACTGTATGTGCATTGAAATTACCAGTAGCTCCGCCAAACTTCGCGGCATAGGGTATCTGTTTAAGTGTAACTGCTTGTTCTTTAAGCCGTGAGACAAAAACCTCGAATTCCTTTCCAAGACGAGTTGGAGAAGCAGGCTGCCCATGCGTTTTTGCTAACATGGGTATGTCTTTCCATTTCGTAGAAAGCCGCTCAAGCGATGAGATTAGCTGTTCCAATTTAGGCTCAATTACTTCTTTCATCCCTTCTTTTAATGAAAGTGGGATGGCAGTGTTGTTAATGTCTTGTGAGGTGAGCCCAAAGTGAATGAATTCTTTAAAGTCTGATAACCGCAAAGAGTCAAACTTCTCTTTGATAAAATACTCAACTGCTTTGACATCATGATTGGTGGTTTTCTCAATCTCTTTTATCGCTTCGGCATCTTCCAGGGAAAATTCTTCATAGATCTTTTTAAGACTTGAATTGTTGCTCTGGTCATAACCAGATAGTTGAGGGATACCAGATTCTGCTAATGCAATGAAGTACAGAATTTCAACCTTGACACGGTACTGGATAAGAGCTTTTTCCGCAAAATAATTGGAAAGCGAGTGGACCTTTTCCCGATATCTGCCGTCTATTGGTGAAATACCTTCGAGAGGATTGAAATTCATATTTTTTGTTAAAAATGAGAACGCAAAATTACGTTATCCTGTTTACTTGTCTGGTGGTCGGGTGAGAATTACCTTTGCGCCGCAAAATTTCAAAAAATGGCATTCGGATTATTCAAAAAGAAAAAAGAAAAAGCAGATGAGAGATACCTTGACCTCAAGGTCAGGGAGGTAGTCCATATTGCCAAAGATGCTGTAAACCTTGTGTTTGAAAAACCGGCTCAATTCAACTATCAACCCGGTCAATTCATCACCATAATTTCTGAAGTTGCTGGGAAGAAGATCAGGAGAGCTTATTCACTTTGTACCACACCGTTTGAAGATGAATATCCAGCTGTCACTGTAAAACGAGTTCCGGATGGTGCAATGTCAAATTTTCTAAACGATGAAATAAAGGCCGGTGATGGAATTGAGATCATGGAGCCAATGGGAATGTTCACCACTGAATACGATGCTTCCAAAAGTCGAAGTGCAGTCTTTTTTGGTGGAGGCAGCGGAATAACGCCATTAATCTCTATTATACGGTCAATTCTATTAAAAGAGCCGAATAGCAAAGCGACACTGGTCTATGCGAATAGGAGCCAAGAGTACATCATTTTCAAAGAACTCATAGATCAACTTCAGACAACGCACTCGGACAGATTCCGGGCAATTCACATTTTGGAGGATGGCGAAGCTGATTTTTCTGGTCGTATCACACCTGAAATTATTTCGACTGTTTGTGATAAAGTAGAATCCAATGATCGAACTGAATATTATATCTGCGGTCCACAGCCGATGATGGATATCACGTTTGATGGTCTATCAGCAAAAGGAGTTTCAAAAGATCAAATCAGAATGGAAAGTTTTGAAGCTGGAAAGACTTCTCCAAAAGAGATTATTGCTACTTCAGATGATGGAAACAGTGAGGTTACAATTATTCTTGATGGTGAAGAACACTTAGTGAACGTAAAGAAAAGTGCTTCAATACTGGACACCGCTTTAGAAGCAGATATAGATATGCCCTACTCTTGTCAGAGCGGACTTTGCACAGCCTGTCGTGGGAAATGTGTTGAAGGTGAAATAAGCATAGACGAAGCAGAAGGTCTTTCACAAGAAGAACTGGATGAAGGGTATGTGCTTACTTGTGTAGGAAAACCAATTACTGATCAGGTAAAGGTAGAAATTGGCTGATCAAGCCTCTTTGAATTTCAGGAAGAAGGTAGTCCCAATTCCAAGTTCACTTTCACAAAAAATTTCACCTCCCATAGCGGTAACAAATTTCTTAACAATTGATAGGCCTAACCCGGTTGATTGCTCGTTACTGGTCGGCTTAGCTGCAAGTGTTTTGAATCTGTTAAACAGATTTTTTTGCTCTTCTTCACTTATTCCCGGACCCTCATCCTTCACGGATACCACCTGAAATCCCTCCTCGTTTTTCACGTTAATAGTTAGCTTCTTTCCTGGATCTGAGAACTTAATTCCATTGGAGATTAAGTTATCCATCACCTGTTCGAAGTAATTCGAATCCACTTCTGAGTAACACGCTGAACCTGTATCGTAGACCTGTTCTATTTTGATGTCCTTCTTGGCCGCCAGGTGCTCAAAGTTTTCCGTCGAGCGAGTCAGTAATTTTGTAAGATCTTCTTTGGACATGTTTAGATTGACCTTCATATTCTCAATAGCACTTATGTCCAGAACTTTGTCGATCATGTCCGTCATCTTCTGAGTAGAAAGTTTGATCAAGTGGAGGTATTTCTCAGAATCTTCTTCTTCTGAAACTGTTTTTACTCCAACGACTAGCTGCATGAGACCCTTGATCATATTTAGTGGATTTCGGAGGTCATGTGCCACCACTCCCATTAATGTATTTTTTTCCTCATTCAACCACTTTAGTTTTTTGTTTTGTTTTTGGATTAAAAAGTAAGATCTCCCTAGCGTCAGGAGTAGAAGGAACACCAGGACCAGGGCCAGTAAGATGAACATTCTTTCCCTGTTTTGAGCTTCGATCTTCTCTTCTAATGCCATTTCATTAGCCAGCTGCTCTGCTCTTACAGCTTCTACTTGTTTTCTAAACTCATACTCTGCAGCAAGTTGATTTGCTTTTTCGATGTTTTTTGTTTCCTGTAAAGAATCGGATAGGACACGGTACGATTCAAGATACGATAGGGCAGTAGTTATATTTCCCTGGTTTTTATGAAAATTGTAGAGCGCAAGCAAAGTCCCCTTTAAGTCATTGTTCAGGTCTGCCTCCTTGGCCAACTCTAATGATTTATTAAAGGCACGAAGCGCACTATTTAGTTCACCTCGCTTTTCGAAGAGCTGCCCCATACTTTTATAAACAGAAGTAAGAACACCAACATCTTCACATTCTATTCCATTGATAAGCGCTTTATCTAAATAATAACCAGCTGAATCAAGCTGATTGAGGGCAACATACAATGATCCCAATCCCTCTTGGGGATATTGCTCAAAACATGCGATACCGTTTTCGTCGCCAATTCTTAACGCTTTCCAAAGTGCTTTTTTTGCTTGAAGTGTATCACCCTTCCTCATGTAGATATATGAGATATTGTTCAGTAGGGTTGCCTCATCTTCTATGAATTCAAAGATTCCCGATTTTTCCAACGCCTCTTCGTAATATTCCAGGGCAGCATCGGGGTTGTTCATGTTATCGTATACAACACCAAGATTGTTGATGATTAAAATTTCCCCTTGAGTGTCCTGTGTTTCAATGGCGATCTCTCGTGCTCGTAAGTAATTTTCTACTGCTTCAGCGTAAAGCCCCATGTAGTCATATACAATTCCAATTTGATTAAGTGCCTGGGACACTTCTTTTCTCTTTCCATCTTTTTCGTAATAATCTCTCGCCTCAATACTATGCCTCAACGCCAATGAATTCTTACCACGGATATTGAATATAAGACCAAGCGAGTAGTTGGCTTCAGCTATGCCAAAATTGTATTCATTATCAATTGCATTCGTTAGTGATTTATTCAAAAAGTAGATTGCTGAATCATTGCTGTTTCTTTTTTGCTGAATATTTGACATGTTCCAGTAAGTGTCAGAAATTCTGGATGCCAGATTAATTTCTTCGAACTCGCGTATTGCTTGATCCAATAGGAGACCACCTGAATCAATGTTCATCTCATAATAAAATAAACCAAGTTTGGCCTTGGCCAGTGATTTGATTTGCTCCGATTCCACATTTTGAGACATTGTATATGCCTTTTTTGCTACCTCTAATCCAGAGGTGTCTGAAAAATCGTATTCTGTCACAATGTCAAGAAGAATATTGATTTTGGTAGTATCAGCTTCAGCTGATGAGTATTCTCGATTTAAACTGTCTAAAACATCAGACTGAGAAAGGGCAGTAAAACTTACTGATACCAGTAGTGCGGAAAAGAGGAATGTGGGCCTCATAAAATGTTGAGCTGGACTTCCAAATATACCAAATACATCACAAGCCTTTACAGGGACGGTGATTGAATTTCTCATGACATTCAGTATTTTGGCGCCTCCAAATTAAAGTTTCAAACATCATGAAAGCCAGATTTTTAGCTCTCCTTGCATTTCCAATAGTTCTTAGTGCCCAGGTACAAAGCCCCGAAGAGTTTTTAGGATATACTTTGGGTGAAAAATTCACACGTCACCATCGAGTGGTGGACTATTTCAACCATGTAACAGAAAGTTCGGACAACGTCCAATTAACTCAATATGGAATGACGTATGAGGACCGACCACTTCTTCTTGCTTTTGTTTCTTCGACAGAGAACCTTGCTAAACTTGATGAAATCCGTGAGGATAACCTGAAAAGAGCTGGCATCCTTGAAGGAACACCGACCACTAACATTGCAGTTGTCTGGCTTAGTTACAATGTCCATGGGAATGAATCATCTGGGACAGAGGCCTCCATGGCTACCATTTATGAACTCATCCAGGATAATAGAAGTGGGTGGCTGGATAATACAGTTGTGATTATCGATCCATGCATCAACCCGGATGGACGTGATCGATATGCGAATTTTTTCTGGCAGTATGGAAACCAACCTTATAATCCTGATCCAAATTCGAGGGAACACGATGAATTCTGGCCAGGGGGAAGAGCAAATCACTACCTATTCGATCTAAACAGAGATTGGGCTTGGCAGACACAAATCGAGAGTAAAAGCAGGCTAAAAGTGTATAATTCATGGCTCCCGCAAGTTCATGTGGATTTTCATGAGCAAGGTGTTAATTCGCCGTATTATTTTGCTCCTGCTGCTCAACCGTATCACGAACTTATCACACAGTTTCAACGTGATTTTCAAGACGAGATCGGAAGGAACCATGCAAAATACTTTGATGAAAACAACTGGTTCTATTTCACTAAGCAGGTATTTGACTTGCTATACCCAAGCTATGGCGATTCCTATCCGATCTACAACGGATCCATTGGAATGACTTATGAGCAAGCTGGTGGGGGGAGAGCAGGTTTAGGAATTATCAAACAGGAAGATGATTCCCTTACGTTGAAAGATAGAATAGCTCATCACTATACAACGGGAATTTCTACTGTTGAAATCTCTTCGAACAACTCAAATCGATTGCTTTCGGAGTTTGGTGACTTCTTTGGAGACAACGCCTCTTTGAAGTACAAAACCTTTGTGCTAAAATATGATGGAAACAAAGACAAATTTGATGTCCTGAAATCCTGGCTTGGTGCGGTTGGGATTGAATATGGTGCAGCTTCTAATGCACGAGGATTACGAGGCTACAACTATAGGACCGGAGGATCATCAAGTTTCAGCATTGGACCAAATGACCTTGTGGTAAGCACCAATCAACCGAAGGCAACACTGGCTCACATTCTTTTTGAGCCTAAAACAACCATAGTGGACTCTGTTACCTATGACATTACCGCTTGGGGGGTTCCGTATGCATATGGACTTCAAGCATATGCTACGTCTCAGCCAATCACAGTAACCAGCTCCCAGAAAGAGGAATTCAAAGCTCAAACAGCTCCTAATAAAACTTATGCTTTTTATGCGAAGTGGAATAGTATGGATGATGCAAGATTTCTTGCAGATCTTCTTAACAATGACATCAAAGTCAGATTCTCAGAAAGAGTAATCAATTACAAAGGACAATCATTTGATCGAGGGACACTCATCATTGCGAAGCGCGATAATAAAAAATTGGGTGCGGATTTTGAAAAGACTATTGCGGATATCGCGAATAACAACAAAAGAACAGTTTCCGCAATTGGAAGCGGGTTTATGGATTCAGGACCCGACACGGGAAGTGGAGATGTCAGGTATTTGAAAAAACCAAAAATAGCCTTGTTATCCGGTGATGGAGTTTCTTCACTAGCATTCGGGGCTACATGGCATTTCATGGAACAAGAACTGGGATATCCTGTAACTGTTATAGGGACTGATTATTTCCGTCAGGTGAATCTTTCTTCCTATGATGTTATCATTATGCAGGATGGCTGGTATAGCACGTTTAGAGACTCTGAAATGAAGAAATTGATGGGATGGGTGTCAGCTGGAGGGAAGCTTGTAGCAGTCCAGGGAGCACTTAATAAAATAAAGGATAGTGATCATTCGGATTTAAGCGAATTTAATTCTGAGGACGAGAAGAAGGCAAGTGAGAAGAAAGAAAAGGAAAGAGACGAAAAAGCCAAACTAACACGGTACGAAGATCAGCAACGCGAAAGTATCAAGAACAATGCCCCTGGAGCGATTTATAAAGTAAAAGTTGATAATAGTAATCCGCTTGCATTTGGATATTCAGACACTTACTATACATTAAAAATCCGATCCAATAGAGTTGCTTACCTGGAAGAGAATAACGTAGGAATTATTGAAAGTAAAAGTGACCTCTTAAGTGGGTTTGCTGGATCATATGTTAAAGAGGACATGGACAAATCCCTGGTTTTTGGAATTGAAAATAAGGGTAGTGGACAAATCGTTCATATTGTAGATGATCCACTATTCAGGTCTTTTTGGCAAAATGGAAAGCTTCTGTTTGTGAACGCGCTCTTCTTGGTTGGGCAATAATCTATAAGTTCATTCACGTTACTCTAGCTCGTATAGGGTCACATTTGGATAGAATGTTGCCCAAGCGAACCAATAGCCAATGTAGCTGTACGGTACTTCAAGTTGCGACCCAGCATTGGGGCCTTCAACAGCTTTGCCAAAGAGATCCCATTTGTTTCCTAGTTGATCTTCGAGAATAAGGTTGGAATTTTCCTCATCGATAAGATTGAATACGAGTGGAGTACTTTCAATTTCACGATTTAGAAATGATACCATAAATCCCTTAGCCTCATCCGCCACAACAATTATTTCTTTACCATTGAATTCGTCAATAATAAGTTCTCTCTTGTTGGAGTTGGGAAATGGATAAGCTTTAGCACTTCCATTTATTTCTACGCCACGGACGAGTGCTTTGGGGTGAAGTCTTGTATCACTTCGGCTTATTGGGAAAAGGATCTCACTATCCGTCCGGTAATTGTCATAGGGATACGTGTTGTAATTTCTTATGTGTCCCGTATTGTTAGAAGTGATAAGCGCATTGGGATAAAGGTCTTTTAGTGCAGCATAATTCATTTGAACGAGGTTGAAAAACTCAGGTGTTTCCCGAATCAGAAAGCCATTGACACACTGATTAAACATTTGATTCCAATAGCTATTAGTCAATCTATCGTAAGGCATCAGATTTGTTTCATACAAAAAACCTGAGACTCCGAATGTTGTAATAGAGCCATTGATCTCTCTTCCCCATCCGATTCCAGTGCCTGTCAGAGGACAATAGGTGATGGCTACATAATCATCTCCAATTTGATCATTGATGATTTCATGCCAATCCAAAACCGGATGTGCATAAGCTCGTACTTCCCCTCCACTTTCATAGACCAAAACCAAATCCGAATCATCCATGAATTCCAGGTTAGCACCATCTATTTTACTCATTTCAGGATTTTCCAATGCTGGAATCGCATCCTTGCCCACAACATCAAAAACTTGTGATGTGGGGATTAACCATTCGCTATTAACAGTTGTTCCGGTAGTTAATGGGTCGTCCTCAGTATTACATCCCATCAAAAGCAGCAAGAGTGTAAGTTTTTTGATATACTTCATAATTCAAATTCTTTTTGTTTCAAATTCAACCTGAAAAGGAGTCCTGTATTTATCTGGAGTGTAGGGGCAAGTTGTGTCCCATCAACAAAGGTGTGTACGGGTATGGAAGTATTGATTTGCCATGATAGCGCCTGACTCACAACAATTGATATTCCGGGGTTTATGAAGACAAATGAGCCTCCAGAGTTAGGGAACTCTGATTGATCAAAAGAATCTCTACCAGCCTCTCTATACCTTACTTTTAGAGATGGGTCGATTTGAAGTTTGGAAACCAAAAATCGATCTGCTATCCCTGCGATTAATTGCAGTTCATTTCCAAATTGGTATGTGGAGCTACCCAGGTAGGAATCATTTTCTCCGGTTGCTCTAAAAATAATGTTTCCAAAATAGCCTAGACTGGGCCTACTCGTAAGATAGTTTGAATAGGCAAAATAGAAGACTCCATCCAATGCACCGCTACCTGGTTGAAGATCCGCCACAAGTGTAAGACCATCATCGGTTCTGTCCGAATGACCTGTTGGTATTTTGATGCCCGCACCGATAATGATCTTATCAGTTAGTGAATATTTTGGTAAAATGACAATGTCGCCTAACCCTTGGGTTTTGTCAAAGTCGACATTTCCAAGTGTGGAGATTATAGTTCTTTCCTGTCTGATCATTGGGATAAATAGATCTATTGAAAGACGATCTGATATCGAATACCCAAGCTCAAGAAGAAAAGAGTGAGTTTCACGTTGCCTTGAGTTATCATTTAGTGACGATGACTCTGTCTTGAGGTTTTGGAGATTGTTCCAATCATAGGTAAGGTTTACCTGCAATATTCCTTTATCTGCTCCAGGCAACCCAATATTATTTGACATAGGAACTCCGCCAGAGCAACATTGCGCAATTAATTGAGCAGGAAACAGAATCAATGAAAAAAGTAACGCCCTGGGCATAATAGGTAAATAACAGCCACATTAAAGGTTCCCATTTATTGAGAATGGTCCAAATGAGTTAATTGTCGCAGCTAGAACATAATAACTTGGCTGCTAGGGCATTAATTTTTCGTAGCTGAATAGGGGACTATTCTGTAACTTGTTGATTAGGACAATGTTTC
This sequence comes from Cyclobacteriaceae bacterium, assembly GCA_028279155.1. Lineage (GTDB taxonomy): Bacteria > Bacteroidota > Bacteroidia > Cytophagales > Cyclobacteriaceae > Ekhidna. Next base: position 8,489 of record JANQST010000360.1, on the reverse strand, counting down.
AACAAGAATAAGCCCTGCCACAATTAAGCCAGTTGTTAAATACAAAAGGGTTCTGAGTGTATTGCTCTTTCCTTTTTGTGGAGTGGTATTCCTAACATTTGCGATGTTTAGCAATTAATCCTCTTTTTTAAGTCTTCCTTCTTCTTTCAAAGCTTTGTGTATGATCCATTCGATTTGACCATTGGTGCTGCGAAATTCATCTGCTGCCCATTTTTCCAGGGCTTTCATGGTATCCTCATTAAGTCTGAGCGCAAATGGTTTTTTCTTAGCCATTCATTTCCCAATTTTCTTTTAAACGGCTAATTGCAGTTTGCATTGAATCTGGTTTTTGAGTACCAATCAAAACTCTTTTTCCATTATTAAGATGCAATTGAAGTCCCATGTTACCGGTTATATTATACGCTCTACCCGACCGAAAACTAAATCGGTAACCATAACCACCATATTCCCATATAGGTCGATACTTCCTGACTTTCATTTCTTTAATATCCTTCTTGCTGAAATGTTTTTCTTTATTCACAAATGGTGGAAACCGGTAGTAAATTGATTTTTCATCGATGACAACATATAGACGCATTGTTGATATAAAAGCGATTACACATCCGAAAACGATTGTTGAGATTATGGTACCAATATATCTCTCACTTGTAGGTTCACTTACATAAGTTGCTAAGACAAGTGTCCCAGTTACAATAGTGATTGAGAGGCCAATTACCAGGTACCATGTCCTTGTTCCGATCACCCGTTGCTCTTCTTCGAAAATGACCTTTCCTTTCATGTGTCGTTATCGTTCTCTCTCAAACAATACTACCATACCCCTATCTGTTTCGGAAAAATTAATGATTCTCCATCCGCCACTGGCTGTCTCATTTACTCTTTTCTCAAAATTCTCAAGATTCTCCATTGTCTTCTTTCTTAGGAACTTGTATTTACCCATTTGATCTAATGATTTAGCGTTCCGGAATTCACGACAGGAGCAACATCTTTATCTGCACAAAGAACCACCATCAAATTGCTGACCATGGCGGCCTTCTTATCCTCGTCAAGTTCTACTACATCTTTTTCATGTAGTTGATCCAAGGCCATTTCTACCATTCCTACTGCACCTTCGACTATTTTATGCCTGGCTGAAACAATAGCAGTAGCCTGCTGTCTGCGAAGCATGGCGCTAGCTATTTCTTGTGCATAAGCTAAATAACCAATTCTAGCCTCTAGAATCTCAATTCCAGCGATGTTCAAACGATCCTCCAGCTCTTTTTCCAAATCCTCATTTACCTCTTTTATTCCTGACCTAAGGGTTATTTCGGCTTGTTCATCATCGAAATTGTCGTAAGGATAAGAACCTGCTAATTTTCGAACCGCAGCATCCGTTTGCACCCGAACAAAATTTTCATAATCGTTTACTTCAAATGCTGCAGCAAAAGTGTCTCGAACACGCCAGACAAGGATGACGGAAATCAAAATAGGATTCCCAAGCTTATCGTTAACCTTAATTCTTTCACTATCAAAATTTCTGGCCCTTAGAGATATTTTTTGCTTCATATAGAATGGATTGACCCAGAAAAACCCATTTTTCTTGACTGTCCCAATGTATTCCCCAAACAATACCAAAACTCTTGATCCATTTGGATTGACGAAAAAGAAACCTGGTATTGTAAACAAGAAAAGGACAATTAATATGAGAAATAGGGGAGATTTTAATAGGACTAGCCCGATAACTCCACCAGCTAATAGCAGAATACTAAAGATTAGCATTAAATATCCTGATATTGGTGAATGTGATGATTCTTGCGTCTTCATATCTGTCATTTTTAATTTCAAAAAGTAATTTAAGAAATGATATTAAAATGATATCATATTAATATACGTTAAGTTTTTTTATTTGGTTATGATTTTTATAATTTCTTTGCAGGAAATGAAAAGCAAACTCAAATCCTGGCGCGATTTCCATAACCGAATAAACCTGGTCTATCATGCCATCATCGCTGTATCACTGATTCCATTTGCATTGGTTTTTTTAGATATAGATTCTGGAGAGGACTCAGCTTCTCAATTGGAAGGACCGACAGAAATAGGTGTTATGGTTATTCTTCTTGCAACTGTTTTTATGACTTGTTTTCGAGTTTGGAAAAACGCTAAGGAGAAATATGCAACCATCGATCAGGATTGGAATATCAAGAAGCGGTTGATTGTTTATTTTAATTTTCAGATCAAAAGGTATATGCAGCTGGAAGTGGGTGCTATTGTTAGTCTGGTTGGACTTTGGTTGACCACAAATTATGCTTTTGCTATTGCTTACTTATTGGTTTTGGTACAATTCTCTTTATTGCGACCATCTCAAGATAAGGTCATTCGCGATTTGAAGCTCAATAAGGCAGAGCGAGAAAAGCTTCGAAGTGATGAGCTATAAAAAAAGCGCCATTCGAGATGAATGACGCTTTGGCATTTGGTATTAAGGTTCTTGTAGCTCTTAAAATGTCATTCCGAAAGTAATGGCATTCAGTTCAGGACCATTTCCAGAGGAGAATACATTGTTCAGATCGTATGTTCCGAAGAATTCGACTCCCTTCCATCCAATTTGCCCTCTAAGTCCATATCGGAAATTTTCAAGAAAGAAGTTGTCGTGTTCTTTGTCTTTTTCTCTGCTTCCACCATCCTTAAAGATGTATTTTGTGTGACTTCCAAGACGGTATCCAACATATCCACCAAGACCAAATCGAATTCCTCTTCTTGAATATCGTCTAATTTTTATACCTCCGGCATCCACACTTCTCACACGTCTTGTTCCACGAGAGAAATCAAACATTGGTACAAACTGAGCATTCAAATAAGAAGCGGTTAGTTTACTTTTTATTCCACTTATATTGGGGTCATTGACAAAATCAATATTGTCATCTGCTTCGACTATGCGAAAGTCTGAATCTTCCAACTTCCAATTGTACCAGCTTATTCCTATTCCCCATTCGATAAATAACGGACCACCAACCCAAGTTCTATTCGTACTGTTTAATGCCACATACCATGAACCAAATGGTTTTACAGAATAAGGTGAATTATTGACATCCGGAAAGTTGCCATCCTCAAGCCAGTTATTTAGTCCGAGATCAAAATTGAAATGATGAGAAGTACGATCTACTCTTTTGGCGTCATAGGTGGTCCTTCTTCTTCTGCGCCAGTCATCTTCATCAAAATCATCTATTTCATCAGGATCAACTTCAACTTCCAATCCGCCAAGATCAACTGAAACTCTGTCACGACGTGTATATGATCTGTCATTCTCACTCACATACTCCTTGCCTTGCTCGCTACCATCGATTTCCAAATAGGTGACACTGTCTTGCAGTTGCGCATTTAGGTCCTTGATCATTTGGTTAATATCATAATTTTGAATTTGAGCAAGATCCTCCTTGTTGTTCGTTATGATAACAATTTTACTGCCGTTCAATTCGATAATGACCGTATCACCCTTTTGGTCCCACCCGGGGAATGCCATCAGAGGAATCGTAAGTAGGAGAGTTGCTATGTATGTGATCGTTTTCATCTTCTTCGTATTTGAGTTTATTATTAGTCCTTGATTTTATAGACTGGTTCTGTCTTTCTCTTTGGATTTAAGTCCTCCATTTATCAAATCGTCCTTCTTCGTTTTAAGGTCTGCCAGCATTTCTCCTGGAGAAAGCTTACCAGCAAACGCTATGAATTTTTTAAATGCTCCTACACTGTCCTTTTCCTGCTCTTTCTCAGCGGAGTTTGCAGCGATGTAAGTGATTTTCACTTTTGACAAATCAACCTTTATCTTTTCGTCAATTGGCGTTTCAATCGTCTTCTCAAGTGTTTCCTCTACTTCGGGAGTTGTATTTTCCGACTCCTGGGTGTCTGTGTCAGCAACTGCAGTTTGAAGATCCACTTTTGGTTCGGGAGTTACATCAATTGTCTCTTCAAAATCGTTCTTGACCTGGTTCTTTATAGGTTTTTCTTCAGCTACTAATTGAACGGGTGCCTGGTTTGAAATCTTTGGAGCTACATCTCTTATAAGCTCTTTCTCAATTTTAGGAATTGTCCATTCAAATGCTGTTTCAATGGCTTGAGTTGGATGATTCACCTCAGACGCAATTGGTGTAAAATCTTCAGCTTGTTGTTGTTCAGGCCATACGACCCATGTTATCAGAATTGCAGAAACTGCGGCAGCAATCCAATAAAATTTAGTTGAACTTTTGCCGGAACCTATTTTCTTCTCTACCTCTAACCAGGCTTGATTAGAAGGAGTGGCTTCATAGCTATCCAACTTTTCCCTAAATAATCGATCAATTTTTTGCTGATCCATTGGTCATCTTTTTTTCTAGTTCACTTTCAATTTCTGCCAATCTATTCTGCAGCCATTTTCTTGCTCTACTCAGCTGAGACTTTGAAGTATTCTCATTTATCTCAAGCATTTTCGCAATTTCTGCGTGATTGTAACCCTCTATCGCGTACAGGTTAAATACTGTTCTATACCCGATAGGTAGTTCTTCGATCAGTTTCATAAGGTCTTCTGCTTGAAGAAAGTCATCAATTGCTCCAAAATTTGGAGATTCAATGACGGAATCAATGTCTGTTTCCAATGACATATTTCGATTCTTTCTGATGTACATCAAGCAGTCATTCACAACGATTCTTCGTACCCAGCCCTCAAAGCTTCCTTCACCTTTAAACTGATCCAACTTTTCAAAAACTTTTACAATGCCTCCGATCATCACATGTTCCGCTTCTTCCCGGTCTTTGATGTACCTGAGACACACTCCTAACATTTTAGGAGCCAGTCGATCATATATGCTACGCTGAGCAGATGCCTTGCCTTTTCGGCAGTCGGCAATCAGTTCCTCTTCTGTTATTGACTTGTTGATACGTAGCATGGTTTTGACCTTCATAGACTTGATGCAGTTGAGGTCGCATTGGTTGCGTGCTAATCTTAAATTTCTTTAAAAATAAAAAAGTCGGCTTGGGCCGACTTCAATATCTTAATCATTGTGTTCCGAATGATGATGTCTGAATCTATTCTGTCTCCTCAATAAAAATTTCCACATCCCTGTAACCAGGTCATCTAAGGCATAATGGATAATATTCTTAATATTCTCCCAATTGTCTTGTTTTTTCATCTGGACTAATTAGCTGGATAACAATATAAATGTACATCCAAAACTTGAAATAATCTTATAACGTACACTACTCTATGAGAAAAAAAATGGATTGCGAAAATTTCAACTTGAAATATTTCAATTTATCACAGGAATTCTCATAAAGTGCAAAAAAAAGAGGGACCGATTGATAACAATCTATGTCCCTCATTAAGTATGAAGAGGAATGCAATTCTATTTAACGAATGGTCTTGCATAATTGTAAAAAAGATTGAAACCCTAAAACTGTAAAAAAGAAGATTTTGGGGAGCTGTGAGGGATATTAGTTTTAATACTGTTTTCTAAATATGATCAAAGTGGATTGGACTATACCAGCTGTGGCATTTACGTTATCAGGAATTTTGCTAATATGGGTTCGTTCCAAACTTCCATTCTTCAAATCAAAAAAGTCGAAGAAAAAGTCGAATGAGCACGATGAACAGCTTTTACAATCCATTTACAATAAACTTATTGTATTGCAAGAGGAGGAAAAGGTTTTCTTGAGTAAGAGCATAAAAGTAGCTGATCTAGCGTCTAGATTGAATCAAAATGAAAAAACGATTTCCAGGTCTATTAATATGTATAGCAATGGGAATTTTAATACATTTATAAACTCATTCCGAGTTCAATATTCAAAGGAATTGTTGCAAAGCGGTAGATTGAATCACTATACAATAGAAGCGATAGCTGAGGAATGTGGATTTGCGAACAAAGTTTCGTTCTACAATGCCTTTAAGAGTGATACCGGAATGTCTCCAAAACAGTTTCGGGCACTAAAACATCCTCAAACGTAAATCCCCTAATATTTGTTATATCAAGTAGTTAAGAATCCGATTTCTTGATGAAAAGAATCTGGATTCTTTACATGTATCCATAAAAATGGATAAGGTGCTCTCTTATTATAGGCATTTTGACTGAAAAGAGTCAAAAATGTTAATTGAGGAGGCTAATAAACCAGGAGAACTTGAAATAGTTACAAGTTCGATCCTTTACAATATGGGTACGGAACCGAATGAATTGTTATTGGTTCCGGATAATATGGGTGAGTTAATTGTGCCCTTAACAGACCAAATAACACTCAAATTAATTGGTCATGCCAAGCTAACTAAGCTGGACGCAAACAAGTGTTATTTTCTAAAACCCCGAAGGCGAGGAATGGCAATCACTTGTAAACAGAATGCCAGATTTCTAATTGTTAAGATAAATCCGATTTATGCTGGAGATATTTGTCGCGACCTAAGTGAAGTTGCTTATGGTGTTCATTTCATGGACCTTAGTAAGGATTCGATGCGAAAATTGAAAAAGGTGAAGAAGGAAGGTGGAAGGGTCGTGGAAAATATTCTCAGAAATGAATCCGTCATTAATGATTCGGAAACGTCACTTAATACAACAGTGGTATCTTCCATAGAGAGGATAAAGCACACCAGCGGAATTATTAAAGTACGAGATATTTATCATTCATTGAATGTTAGCAAATCAAAGCTGGAACAACACTTCAATAAAGAAATTGGTCTTACCCCCAAGGAATTCTGTAAAATCGAAAAGATTAACTACTTCATCAATTTGTACAAGCAGGATGAAGATCAAAACCTGACGGAGCTAACTTACAAGTGCGGCTATTACGATCAATCACACTTAATTAAAGATTTCAGGTATTTTTTAGATGTGAGTCCAAAGAAATTTTTTGCTTCTGTCAGTAAAGGCTAGTTGCTACCAAAATGCATGAAATGAAAAAGGCTGCCATAGGCAGCCTTTTTCTATATTGATAAGTACTCTATTTCTATTTCTAGAAGAATGGTACTACAGAAGCATCAGCTCTGTTAGTAACTAACACCGCGTTCATGTTGTGTGTGATAGTTACCTGGTTTGCACCAGTATCAAAAGAAAATGCATCCATGTCAGTTGGTATGAAAGACGGAATTGACGAAAGGATGTGAGTTGCAGTAACAGAAGGGTTAAGCAACTGCTCATTTTCAGAAATAGGAATTTTAATACCTAAATCAACAAATCGTCGACCTTCAGCAATAAATATTTCCTGCCTCATCAAATAAACCATTTCCAATGCTACCAATTGATCAGTCAATGCATCAATGTCAGTCTGAACGATGCTGGTCCCGGAAATTGCAGGAACTGTAACATCAGCTCCACCAAGTTGCCTATCAATGACCAATCCAGCTCTAAAAGGATCAGATGCAGATGCCGCAACAGTTACAACTGCAGTTGCTGGACGAGTTCCACCAGATCTTCCTTCTACAGAATCATCAAATTCATTCATTGCTCTTGTATTTACAAGAGCCAACAGATTGGTAAGATGCCCTCGAGCCGCAACAACATCATTATTAGCTAGCTCAGCTTCAGCCAATATCAGATAGGCTTCCTCAGCTTTTTGAATGTAAATTGGACTTTCATCATCTCCCTCAACAAAGTATTTCGGATCTAGAAAATCAAGCCTTGGTAGAGGCTGGAGATCGTCAAAGTTACCTCGCTCGAAAAGAGCATCTGCGAAATCATTGTCAGGTTGATTTGCACCATCGAATTCTACAGTTCTTGTGAATGTTGCATCTATTGCAAGCGCTTCATTTGCTTTTGTCACCGCATTTGTTTGGTCACCCAAATAGTGGTAAGCTCTAGCCAATGCTAGCTTGTAACCTGCATGCGTAGGATTAAGTGCTTCAGCAGCTAAAAAATCTGCAACAGCAGCATTCACGTTTTCTGTTGGAGTCTTCGGTGTTGCTGGATCAGAATCTGGAAGCTCTGTATCTGGCAAAGCCACGAACAGTTCACCGCCCAACAATTTTGCCCAACCAACGAAAAATAATAACTCTGCTCTTTGGCTATCATCACCATCCGGATCTTCGGGCTGAACAAGCTGAAGACCAACATTGCCTGATGTTCTTAAATCAGCAATTCTAAATGCAAGTGTATTAACATCTTGATCTTGGAAAAGGATATTTAGCCCATCAAACTGCTGATTGTAGAATGTTTGTATATTCTCGTAGTTATCACTACCAATTTCAGTAAGTTCCAACAATTGATTGTAAACAATTGCCATTTCTCGTTCTTGCCCAACAATCCATGAGGCAGTAGATCCAGGAGAACCGATCACATTATCCAGCAAAAGATTAGGATTTTCAATATCCTTCTTCGGATCAAAATCGTCGCAAGCATTTATGAAAAGAACGCTTGCACAAATTAAAATTGATTTTATATATAGTTTCATTATTTACTATTCATTTTAATTAAACAATAGCTTAGAAATTAAATCTAAGAGTGCCTATATACTGTCTTGGTGCTGAGAATGTACCATAGCCAAAAGCACCTACAGTCACATTATTTTGT
>JANQST010000098.1 GCA_028279155.1 Cyclobacteriaceae bacterium | reverse complement strand
AAGCCTCATCCACATCAGCAGAGCAAGCTCCAAACACTGAATGGATGAAGGAAGACTTTTCCCAAGATGACGACTTACCTTTTTAGTCCTCTCTTTTCTTTCGGAAAGTAATAGGAATGTACTGCTCTGTAGGAAGACCAATGTGAGCAAGATCCCAGCTATTATCATAGCCATTCACCATTTGACGTATGCACTCTACCCTATCCTCGGTTGGATAAGGACAGTCGTCCCAATGAAAGATCTCGACTCTGTAGTGATATTGCTTTTTTATCCCGTTGACCCTTACTTCAACTTCAATATCTTGTTCTTCGTTTAATTGAGGTATTTCAATCCCAATGATTCCCATATTGATTAAATTTTTTACTATTGAACACCAAATAGCGTACCCAAACTTGTAACCAACTATTTTTCAATACGTTAGGATAATTTCCAATGAAAGAATTAGCCCAATTTCGGACACTTTGTTGTTCAAATTCATCCATTATACCAGGATTAATCATCCTTTTGCTAATTACAACAAATTGTACTCAATCCCCCGAAAAAAGGCCTTCTCCCCTGCGTATCGACAGCACCATGATCGGAACAAATATGATCCGAATTCAGTATAGCAGCCCAAGTGTCAAAGGAAGAAAGATCTTTGGGTATGGAGAGGATTTTCTCGTTCCCTTTGGAGAGATATGGAGAACCGGGGCAAATGAAGCAACGGCATTTTCAACGGAACAAGACATAATTATAGATACATTCTTGCTACCTAAAGGAAAGTATGCATTGTTCACATTACCTGGTGAAGATTCCTGGGAAGTGATTCTCAACAAGGATTGGGAGCAATGGGGAACATACAATCGACAAGAGTCTCTTGATGTGATCCGACTTTTCGTCCCGCCAATCTATTACGATACAAGCTATGAGCAAATGTCATTTTCTTTGAGAGATCAATCTTTAACCTTTTCCTGGGATGGCGTTGGCTGGTCAGTCCCGATCAACTCGACCGAATAACATTACTCGCCAGCTTAACCATAAGCCGGGCCAGCTCATCAAGTACATCATCGCAACCTTCGAGCAAGAAACGTTTTGACATAAGCTTTGGATCAACAAAGCCTACATATACATCATCATTCTCTTCCCAGATCAACATTTTCAATGGCATTTCCAGCGCAGTTGTTTGATTGCATTTGATCAATCTTGTAACCAGTTCCGGATCTTCAAAAATAACCACGCGTGTTGGGGGAATTTCAAGATCTCGCTTGCTGGCAATTTCGTCGTGAAATACAGTTTCAAAATAAACCAACTCAGATTCCTTGATCAATTCTACTAGTTTGGCCTCCGTTTTTTCAACAGACAAAGAACTCCTGTAAATGGTAAGATTTTGGGCCGTAGATACGAATGTTGAGAAAACCAATAAAAGCAAGGCTATACTCTTGTGGCGCTTCATAAGAGTGAAAATTAAGGGTGACAATGGTGCTAATATAATCTAAGCAAATAAAAAGCTGCTCAAATATTCCAAATAGGCATTGATTTATAACTTGAAAAAAGTAATTTGGCAAGAATATTTTGGCTTTTTAATAGTCGACATCAACCATGAACATATACGCAAAGCTTACGCTACTTTGTTTGTCACTTGTACTGTTTTCAGCAGCTGTACTTTCCTTCTTTGCTGATTTGCAAGTTGAAAAGACATTTAGAGAGAGTATAGTGGCAAGTATAACTCAGCAGGCCGAAGAGGTAAGTAATGATATCGGGAGATTTATCTTCTCCAGACTTAATGATGTGAGAATGTCATCAAAAAACCCTCACTTCACAATCACTGGAATAGGATTTGAAGAAACAACTACCAGGCTGCAGGAGCTTGAAAATTTGAGTAATCTATACTATTCTTTTTCATTCTTCGATATGAACAAGGTTAGACAAGCAGATAGTAAAAGACTCGCTATCGGCACACAACATGGTGGAGGTTTATACTGGGATGGTCTGGATGCAGGTGAAGACTATGTGATGACAATCTCACAATCAGAGTCAATAGGAAGAGTAGTTATGCATTTCGCTTCGAAAGTAGATGACATCATAACGGGAGAGGATGTAGGAGTCCTAGTAGGAAGAATTCTGGTAGATGAACTTTTCAGTGTAGTTGGTGATTTTTCCTTGAGTGAAGATAGTACAAGGAGATTGGATATTCATTTGATTGATCAAGACGGTCTCATTCTCTATTCTAATACAAACCCACAGGGGATTCTTGCTGACACATACAACAAATTAGATTTGGTTAGTTCTCTCAATCAACCGGGAGTTAACCGTATCGAAGATGATGGCACTTTGTACTTTGTTTCCAACGAAACTGGTTATCGTGACTATACAGGAAATAATTGGAAACTGGTATTAAGTATTTCCAACGAGAAGGCATACGCTCCATTGCAGAAGATACGAGAACAAATACTACTGGCTGTACTACCTGTGATTGGTATTTCTGTCATATTCGCCTTGATTGCTGCAAATGTCTTTGTAAGGCCCATTGTCCGACTGAGCAACGCTGCAAAAGAAATTGGCAAAGGGAACTTGACAGTTGAAATTCCCCAGGGGTCGAAGGATGAGGTTGGAACGCTTGCCAAGCAACTATCCACCACCTCACAAATTCTCATCAAAAGGATTGAGCAGCAAAAGATGATGAATAATAAGCTTCATGATCAGAAGGGAAGAATCGAGAAGCAGAATTCACAGCTCGAACATGTGACGAAGCAAATCACAGATAGTATTAGTTATGCAGAGCGGATTCAAAGGTCTACGCTACCTCCTTTGTCTACCATACAGCGGGTGTTTCCAGAGGCTTTTGTTATGTACAAACCAAAAGATATTATTGGAGGAGACTTCTATTGGTTTGAAAGTGTAAGACGAGGTAACAATGAATACATGATAGTGGCTTGTGCTGATTGTACAGGACATGGTGTCCCAGGAGCTATTATGTCCATTATGGGAAGCAACCAGCTTACGAACATTATATACTATCAAAACTATTTGGATCCAAAGAAGATCGTTTCCAGGCTTGACAAGGTAATCAAGTTCGAACTACAGAGTGAACATGATGACGGAACAAGTAGAGACGGTATGGAGATTGGAGTTTGCGTTATCGATCTTGATACATTAAGAATGGAATTCGCAGGAGCCGGGACACCGCTCAGGGTATTGAAAAAGGGAACCAAGGAAATGACCATTTATAAAAGTCCGCGGCTGATGGTTGGTGGTATTGAAGGAGATGAGCAAGAGGTGAATGCTAAACTTCGAAAGGAAGTAATTCAGCTCGAACCAGGTGATAAGATATACATGTCATCCGATGGGTATCAGGATCAATTCGGAGGTGAGAATGATAAGAAATTTATGAGCAAGAACTTCAACAAGCTTCTTGAGGATAGCTCAGAAGGGTCCATGTTGGATCAAAAGCGTACCATTGAAAGAACCTTCGCAAAATGGACGCGAAATTCAGCTCAAACGGACGACATTGTCGTTTTGGGATTTGAAATAAAATAATTTTCTAGTAGAGAGAAAGTAAGCTTTGCTCCACTTTGGTTTCGTAGAGCTCATCTAAGGCTTTGTTGAGGGCGTTCAACAGTTCAGTATCCAAATCAATTTCTGATTTCAATTCCTCCATCTCCTTTAGGGTATGTCCCTTACTTCGAATTTCATCCACACATTTAAGACAGATCCTGGTCCAGGACTGTGGGCTTATGTTGTCTGTGCACCAATTCTTATAATTACTCGCCTTAACTGCCATTCAATCTTACTTATAATTTAAACCCAATGATTGAGATGTCATCATTCAAACTATTCCCAGCTTTCCATCCTTCCATGGTGCTCTCCAAAAATGATTTTTGCTCTCCCATTCCCTTGTCTTGGATGGACTTAAGCATTTCTTCAAATTTCTCAATGGAAAACTTAACACCATCTTCGTTCTCTTGATTGTAGAAACCATTTGAAAACATGTAGTAGCTAGCACCCGGAAACATATCGACTTTCTCTGCAAGAAGATCTTCAAATGAATCTGTTCTGTCCCCTTTTAGAACAATCATCTCAGGACCATTGAAAATGATCATATCCTGGTTAACGCCACTAAACTGAACTTTGTTTGCATTGTGGTCAAATAATGCAACAGATACTTTCAAGTCACATTGAAGCTCGTTAGAACCTGCGGCATCCAGCTCATATTTCAATTCATTAATAATCTCACCTGTGTGGAAAATCTTACGATCATGAGTTAAGTAGTTCAGTACAGAATCAGCGATTAGGGTTTTCAATGCTCCTACTATTCCTTTGCCATCAAATTCAATAAGAGAGACAACTGTATAATCTTCAGTTCTAAAATTAAGTCTGGTTGTCCAAACAAACTCTTCGCTAAACAAGTACTTCGTTTCAAACATCACGAAGTGATCCGAGAATTGTCGACTTAGATAACGCTCGTTAGGAAGCATCGATTGTTGAAGCAACCCGGCATATCGGATACTATCGATAAGTCTTTTGTTGATCTTGTTAAGCTCTTCAGTTCTCTCCTTCACTCTGCTTTCCAATTCAACATTTGATACTTCAAGATCTTTGATGTGCTCATCGCTATCCAAAGCTTCCTGATAACTTTCCAAACCACGTTCAAGGACACCTTTCATTTCCTCAAAATTCCAGGGTTTGGTTATGTACTTATAGATTCCACACCTATTGATTCCATCTTTAATTGCTTGTATATCAGTAAACCCAGTCAGAATAATCTTGATTATATCAGGGTGATCAGGAAGAATCTTCTCGAGAAGCTCTGTCCCAGTCATTTCAGGCATCCGTTGATCTGTCACGATAACCTGAATCTCATTTTCATTCAAAATATCTATGGCTTCTATCGGATTAGTAGTCGTAAATACATTGAAATATTTTCTGAAATTAGATTTGAAGACTCGAAGGTTGGTTGCTTCATCATCAACATAAAGCAATGAATACTTCTTCTCTCTTGGTATCCTAGCTGTTTCTTCGCGCTCTAATTCTTCCATTTATTTTGATATATCTAAGGTTGGGGGTGCAAAACTAAATCAGTTACTCTCAGCTACCTCCTTTTTACTTTCTTTCTTTATGGCAGAAACTCGTTTTGGAAGTGATATCACGAACTCTGTTCCCTTTCCAACTTCACTGCTCAGTTCAATTCTTCCTCCATGCTTCTCTATGATTCCATATGTAATAGACATTCCTAACCCGGTACCTACGCCAACATCTTTCGTTGTGAAAAATGGCTCCCAAATTCTGTCTTTAATCTCATCCGGAATTCCAACACCATTGTCTTTTATTCTAATGGAAACATCTTTATCTGATTCTTCTGTATAAATCGTAATCTCGGCATCCGCTTTACTAGCTGGCATTGCCTGAACAGCATTGTTCAGGATGTTCATAAATACCTGGTTAAGCTGGCCAGGGAAACACTCAATCTCGTTCATGCTATCATCGTAATGCTTTGTGATAGTGATCTTGTCTTTTGTTTTGTTTCTGAGCAAGGTAAGCGTCGCATCAATGTTCTCATTGATGTTGGCATTCTTCGCTTCCTCTTCATCAAGTCTTGAGAATACCCTCAGCCCTTTAACGATTTCTATTGTTCGGCTTACTCCATAATTAACATCCTTGATCAAATCATCAAGCTCATCAACAATTTCTTCATACTCATGCTCTTCTTTGAGTTCCTTCACACTTGCTACCACTTCGTCTATGTTATCACCTTCTTCAATCCTTGAATACTCATCTGCAATTTCACGTAAAGATTCAATCGACATTTTAAGTGATACCATACCACTTGAAATGAAGTTGATAGGATTATTGATCTCATGGGCAATACCCGCTGTAAGCTGTCCAAGTGAGGCCATCTTTTCAGAGTGTACCAATTGTGACTGGGCACTTTTCAAAGAGTTAAGTGCATTACTCAATTCTTCTTTGGACTTTTGCTCCAGCTCGAGCGTCGATTGAAGCTTTTTCTCCGCCAAGAATAACTTCTCATTATCCTGAAGTTGCTTATCCGCCAGTTCTCTAATTTCTACCTCAGAATCCTGAAGCTTTCTATAAGCACCATTCAATTCATCTTGTGCAACGATCAGCTTCTCGTTAATCTTAATTTGCTCTTGAGATGACTTCAAGAGTTTATCTTCTGATTCCTTCAACTTCTGGTTCCTATCTTCAAGTTGTTGTCTCGACAGGTACAGTTTCTTATTAATTATCTTCTGTTTCTGGAAATTAATCTTCAATTGATTTTCAGATTTCTGAAGCTTGACAAAGGCCTTGTTTGCTGACATGAAATTCTCACCTGCCAACTTGACCAGTGGCCTGAAGATAAATAGTGCCTGCAATAAGATTATCCCTACCAGGATACCAAATCCGGTATACTCTGAAAGCGATAAACTGGTGTTCCTGTTTTGAGCATTATTCACAAAAAAGTTTGTGATGTCTTGCTGGGCACGTTGATAATCACGAATAGTATTTATCAGTATCTCTATCGACTTTCTTCTCGAAAGTGCATTCAGGTCAGTATTACTGGTTGTGTAGGTTACATCAAGAAGATTCGAAACGTTACTATTGATTTCAAATTGGCTAAACCGCAATGCTTCCAGGAGTGCCAGATAATCTTCTGTCTGAAGAGGTTGGGTCACACCTAAATCAGTATCACCATTCAAAAGCGCCTGATGACCTTTCTGCCACTGCGGATGAATCCTTCGAAGTTCATTCTTAAAAACATTGAAGTTATTCTCTGTAGCTGAGTATCCCATCCCGATAGCTGCCTTCACCATTTGCTGGCCCAACTCAGACTGTTTCGAAGATACTTCTATAATCTTTGGGTCTTGGTTAAATGCCCCTGCAACTTCTTTTTGAAGTACAAAAACATAGTACCATACAGCACCTGCAATAAGTAAAGCAGTCAGGACGTATGCATTCGCATATAAATCCTTTTTTAACATAAGCTTAGTTGTTGGTTCTTAAACTACCTCAAAATGACTCCAGAAACTCACTTTTTTCAATTGTCTGAAACCACTATAGGAGAGACAGTATAATGACTAAAATACTATCATGTGCTTACAAAACCATGATTTTAATCATATAAATGTGGTATTCGAAAATGCCATAGTTCGAAAAGTACAATTTATTAATCGTCATTTCAGGGGTGTTAATCGTCTAATCGGTTAATTAGAATAAAAAAGTCAAAGAAAATTCTACTTTTGCCATGTCCTGAAGGGAACATTTTTCGAAAGAAACATTATTAATTAATTAAAACTCAATACATAAGTTTAGATAGTTAAAGATTTGGTTTAATCCGATTTAAGCTTTTACTTTCCGAACTTAATAATCACCATAAGATTCTAAATGGATTATTTAAGGAGTTACAAAAATATTTATGATCAAAACATCATTTTGATGTTCAAGGGAGAGCTTACTTTCGACCTTGTAACTGCGATGATTGGATCATTAGAGGAGCGATTGGATGAGATAGAGGAGAACAGAAAAGTGAAGAAGAAATTCTACAACGTTTCTACCGTATGTATTCAAAACCTATACTATCATTTAGACGAGGTGAATTCGGACGACAAACAAATAAGCAGTTATGATTCACATTCTGCACTCATCATGATTGCAGCTCGCAAAAGGTTTTATAG
>JANQST010000087.1 GCA_028279155.1 Cyclobacteriaceae bacterium | reverse complement strand
AAGTCGGAAGAATTGCTTGTTTTGCCAACCTTCGGTATCGTTGTAGACAGCCATTCTTGGGAACCAATGTCCCAGTAAGAAAACCTTGTTATCGTCTTTAGGAAAATACTCGTATCCTTCTCTTGAGAGAAGGAACTTGGCCCGATCGGTGATATAGTTTTTCCATTTGACAGAAAAAGTGATGTTTTGACCAGGTTTTAAAGGCTGAGGTAACTCAACCCGCATTTGAGTGTTATTGATAATGAAAGGAATGTCATTATTATTGGCATCTTTCATATATTCAATATCTGTTCCCGCAGGAAAGTCAACCGGCCTGACAAGTCGCTGCATGGATAAGGAATTCATGTTATCCTGTACGCCACCGGCAACATCACCAAAATCTTCGTTTCCCTTCCTGTTGACGTTCTGTTCTAGTTGAACCCAAAGAATCTTGAGTTCATCAGGGGAATTGTTGTAATAAGTTATGGTCTCCTGTCCAGTGAGAATGTTGTTTTCCTCATCAATTTCCGCCTCGATTTTGTAATCTGCACGCTGTTGCCAATATTCTGCTCCTGGTGCACCCGACGCTGTTCGATATGGACTTGGTGGTTCTAACAACCGGTCAATTGCATCGAATTTTCCAGTATATGGTGGAAGATCCTGTGCGTAAGATTGAAACAGGGTTACGAATAGGAATAGGGTAAAAAACTTTTTCATGTCGTTAAGTAAATGTGGAAGCTAAAGTAGCACCACATGAGAAGTTCATCAGTCGCTCAATTTACCAATGGTAGAAAAGGTGGTTTTAGTGGAAATCACATAGACCTCAGCTAGTTTTTTGCTGGTGATAAGATTGTTTTTTCTACAGTAGAAGCTTCAATTTTTTCTCGACTGTAGTAAACTGGGAAATATTCATCTTTGGCCCAGGATTCGAAAAGGTTTTGATAAAAAGGGCTTTCGGGATCTCCGGATTGTCCGGGACTGTTGGTACCAATTGCCGAATCCCAATCTCCTGTGTTAACAATCATTCGGAACGACGCTCCACTGCTTTGTCTAAGGTTTCCTCCTGTTGAACCTGGGGTATATGAATTTCCTCCTCGAGGTAGAGGACCAACATTCAACTTACCAGAGGTAATAGAATCAGTCACATTTCCAAGCGCATGGGTAATGTATGAGTGCTTATAATTTTCCTGACCGTATTGCCAGTAGTTCATGTCTTCCCCTAGCTTCTCCTCAAGCTCTGTAATCGCATCATTAAGCGCTTGCTTTAGAAATTCATCTCTAGCTGAGGATGAACCAAATTTCTCATTTGCCTCAAGTATCCAATCGACGAGTTTTTTCATCTGGATACCTCTGATCAGATCTTTGGCTGGTTCGGGGACAAACCTTTCTCTTGCTTGTGCTCTTAACTGATTTTCCCAGGTGACGTAAATGGCGGCTTCTGTTGAACTGGCTTCAAGCCTGAAATCCCAGTTCGTTAGCATGTCCCTTGCTTCGTCAGTCTTGCCTTCAAATTGAAGATCTTTTAGATATGGAACCAGAATTCTGGCTGGGATTGATAAATAATCCACCTGTAAGTTTTTCATGTCTTCCATTGTCAATTTTTGCTTTGAATTCAGCACTTCTTCAACCCGATCTCCACGATAGGGATCTGACCAGGAAAAGCCGATGGCATCCCAAAATTCATAGCTTTCAGGTGTCACATTTTGATTGGCTGTAGCAAAAAAACCATCTTCAGGATTGTAAGTGTTTGGTTTTTGAATGATTGGCAAATACCCATCCCATTCATACCTGCCATCTCCTGGTACTGGAACCAGGCCGCTAAAATTTCCACGAATTGGGGCGATTCCAACTGCTTGCCATCCAATGTTTCCGTTCTTATCAGCCCAGATCATATTCTCTCCCGGGATGTGGCTGTAGTTACAAGCCTCACGAAATTCTTCCCAGGTTTTGGCCTGATCCATGCGCAATGATGCTAAGTATGGTGATCCACCCACTTCTAACCATGCACACCTCACCGCATAGGCCTTGTTGTTTTCAAGATCAACATAAGAAACAGGTCCGTGCCGCGTGTACTTAAGCTCGGCTGTTTGATCTTCTTGTCCCTTTACCTGGATCGTTTCTGTGATCACTATCATGTCTTCCCATTCCCCTTTGTATCGGTATTGATTGGAGTTGTCCGGATTGATGTCATACACATACAGATCTTCACCATCTGTGCGGAAAACCGTCAATCCCCAGGCGCCATATTCATTGTGACCAATAGAAATTCCCGGAATTTCTGGTTCACCTCCACCAATCACGTCCCAACCAGGAGCTACCAGATGTGCCATGTACCGTAGCGAAGGAACAGCAATTGTTCGATGAGGATCATTGGCCATATAGGTGTTACCATCTGCCATTTTCTCTCCACTAACTACCCAATTATTACTCCCAATTGAAAAAGGATCATCACCAACGTTATTTGATGCCAGGAGAATTTCGGTCTCAATCGATGATAGATATTCAGGCACAATATCATTTTGTTCGAAACGAACTCTTCTTCTAAAAGCATTATAAAGCTCAAGGATGTCATCATCCAGTAATTCTTTGTTGATGGCCGGATCAAGATTGAGATTAGGCACCTTGGGGTGAAACCATTGCAGGTCCTTGACCTTATCGACTCCAATTTTTGCCACGGCTCTCCCGGTTTGCAACTCCTGTCCAATGTTGCCAAGTAACCCCTGGTGCCTGGAGATCACGATTTCAGGCGTCCACTTTTGTGGAAGAATACCCAAAAGTTTGAATTCTACTGGAAGCTTTTCAGGTGTAGCTAAGATTTCATCTATATAGGCATTGACACCATCTGTATATGCGGTGATGATTTCTACCCCATCGTTATGGTAGTGATTCATCTCCTCGGTCATGTCACCTCTGAATTTGAAAAGTCGGGTACCTATGTCTCGCTTTAATTCTCTTTCACCAAGAATTTCTGCCACCGTCCCTGTCGCTTGTCGCCTCCAAATCTCAAACTGGAAAAGTCGATCTCGGGCTGCTGCGTATCCTTGTGTGAAAAAAAGATCTTTCTGATTTTTAGCATAGATATGATTGATGCCCCATTGGTCTCTCAATATCTCAACGGGTTCTGATAATCCATTAATTGTTTGCCGATTTGCTGATTCTTGATTGCAGGAAATGACAAGTGGTAAAAGAATCAAGACATATAGTGATCTCATGATAATATGGTTAGGTTAATGTAACTGGGCTCATTTAAATTTCATCAAACTAACCGAGAGCACAAAAGATGTTGGTGGGATCAAATCATTTCTTGCGTTTTTGTGGTTCCAATGACATCACATATTGATAGCTTTCCTCCAAGATGGAAGCCAGAAGATCCATGTCATCGTAAAGTTCTTCTGGGATTAGCACATAACCAGACATGAAAGCACCATAAGATTTATATCTGGTGGTGTCGTTTTTCTTCATGAAGTTTCCACCCGATTCTTTTGAAAGTCTTATGCCTATTTCACCGTCTTTATTTAGAAGTGAAAACATGTAGGTGTTTGCAGCCGTGTATGGCATGGTTTTGCCAAGCCGCTCGAACTTTGAGTTGGTTGCCACCAACTTATCGTAAAATGCCAATGCGTCGTCCCAATTCATTGTTCTGTTGGTTGTTTCTCTGCAAATACTTTAAAGTTGTTCAACCACTTTTGTGCTGGTTTTCTATACATACCTGGAAATAGAATTGCGATTAAACGTGGTATGACCCAATTGATTCGGGTGTACTCCACTTCGGTATCGTATCTTGTTTTATTATCTCCCAAATCCGTAAATGTACATTTCATGGTATTATCCATGTGCTTATGATGATAGAAAGCCTCAAACGATTGTGGAAGTTTATTTGAAATAATGGTTTCTGTCAATTCCATTTCGTGTTTCCCTTGCCTGTAATACATCTTAGAAATTGCGCCATCTTCTCCTGCGTTCCCGCTGACCAATTCCTTTTTTTCGAAGCCTTCCTGGTATTCCTTCAAGTTCTCAGGGTCAGCAAACAATTTGGCAATTACTTCTATCGGCTGGTTGATCTCTATTGATCCGTTGAATTTCATTTCAAATATTGGTTAGATTTTGATAACGTTTTCCCAAGGTTAGCATTACTTAATCACGCAGAGGTTACGAATTCATTTTGTAACCTAAAAGATTTTTCGAAAAGCTCTCAACTAACAAAGAAAGTTGAGCGACTTGATTATTATTTTGACGATACCATGAATCTAAAATAATCTGAAGGAGACTTACCAGTGTGTCGCTTGAATGATCTGTAAAAACTCACTTTATTATTGAAACCTGCTTGATATCCAATCGCAATTAGTTGAGGATTCGAATCCTTGTTTTCACTCATCAGATTTTTAGCTTCCTCTACCCGATACTGATTAATTACCTCTTTGAATGAATTTCCAAAACGTTGATTAATGATATCAGAAACATACTTTTTGGGTAACCCTACCGCTTTAGCAAACTCACCCAGGTTGAGTTCATCGTTTAAATAGGCTTTCTCCATTTCAAGTTTGTTACGAATTATTTTTTCATCTTTCAGTGTTTGATCGATGTTCTCAATGGAATGAGATCGAAGATGAAAGATGTTGGATTTGACGAAAAATGAATAGGCAATTGATTGTACAAGGAATGTCATGATCAACATGCTGATCATCCCAAAGTGTCTGATATCGATTATTCCCGAAGGTTCAATTAAAAAATGGATTAGACTTATCAACAGTGTCAATCCATACATGTATAGCACCCACAAGTACCAATTGGAGAGTTTGTTATTTTTTACGTGGGTATGATAAGTTCTTAATGTCCGAACTGTGAGAAAAATATAAATCCCGATGTATACAAAAAAGGATAGGAAAAAATAGAAGTTGAAGTCGATGTACGAAGGAATGTAGTTTACAAAAGTGTTAACGATTTCAATCTTGTTAGCTCCGGGTTCTAAATAGAAGGGAATGTTCATAAGTAGAATCAGTCCAAATGGAATGAAATGAAAACCATGAATTCGTCTAAGTCTGAACTTCTTGTTAACGATGGCTAGTGCCATAAAAAAAAGAATAGGAGGCTTTATGAAATTGATAGGATAACTAATTCCCAATAGATGTGGAACATTGGTAATCATTCCACTTTCTACCAGTACGCGCTCCACTAGTGTAAATCCTTCGATAAGGAGAAAAAGAGCAAACAGCTTTTTAGGTAGATTTTCCTTTGAGTGTGTAAGAAAAATTAGAGCAAGGAAAAGGGCCTGGAAAGCCCCGAAAGCAATCAAAACATGGAATATTGCCATGAACTAAATATATAAAAAATATTGTGTGGAATGTTAGCCTTCGAACAGGCCATAAAAGATTAGTGAGCTGGTTATTTAGATTTTTTTATCTTTTCCAGCGATAATTGACCAGGCCATGAGAATCAAGCTACTCCGAAATACAGTATTTGTAACCCTTTTGATTTTTTCATCATGCTCAATTTTTAGCGACCAGGAGAATGAAAAGGCAAAAGAACTTGATTTTGATGCACTCGCTGAGTTGTTGGTGGAACGGATGGATCTTCAGTTGGGGGAGACTGTGCTTCTGGTGGGTTTACCGGGCAGGTTTGATCCGTTAGTCTCGGCATTAAAGAATCAGGTAGATAGTTCACTTGGTGAATACCTTGGAGCGATCAGCGTTTTTGATCCTCAACCTGAAGAGTGGTCCTCGGCCTTCGTGGATGCAGCTTCAGATCTGAATGATGAGGAATTGAAGGAATACATGAAGCAAGTAGATATTGGAATAATGCTTCCGGGAGCTTCTCCCGAACATGAGATATATGCAATGATCCAGGACAACCTAAACGAAGGCGTAGGAAGGACCATTCATTTTCATTGGGCTGGAGCTTATGGACTCAATGGATTGGTGGCTGATATATCACCTGAAATAGATCTCTTTTATCAAGAGGTTCTTTTTACCACCAACTACAGGCAACTGGGCAGGAATCAAAAAAGATTTGAGGATGCAATGCGCGATCAGCTTATCAATGTGACTACTCCAGGAGGAACGGATATATCATTTAGAATAGGCGATCGGCCAGTGACAAAACAAAGTGGAGATGCTTCAGCAGCTACTGCTGAATTGGCGCGTAACCTGATCGACAGGGAGATGGAACTACCATCAGGAGCTGTGCGTGTTGCTCCTATTGAAACTTCTGTTAATGGAAGAATTGCTTTCCCCGATGCAGTTTGGGATACTACTATGGTTCAGGGATTAGTCTTAACGTTTGAGGCGGGTAAAGTAACGGATATGACGGCTTCAAGAGGAATAGAGGCTGTTCAAAAAGTGATGAATGAAGGCGGAGAATCGGCCAGATCATTCAGAGAATTTGCACTTGGAATGAATCCTAAACTTGCAATTCCAGAAGAAAATCCCTGGATACCTTACTTTGGGTATGGTGCTGGAGTTGTCCGACTTTCACTGGGAGATAATTCAGAATTAGGCGGAAATGTTAGCGGAGGCTTTGTCCGATGGAATTTCTTTGTAGATGCAACCGTAAAGGTTGGAGAGGAGGTTTGGGTTGAAAACGGGAAACTGTTGAAGTAATCGCCTCAAAATTCATTTGTATATTTAAGTACCCACTAATCAACTAGCCATATGAAAACCAGCAAACGAATCCTGTACCTTCTTTTTTTTATAACGGTTTTGTCAAGTTGTAATTATAACTACAAATTGAAGATGCTTGTCGCACAGGAGGACGAAGTTGTGATGACCCGTATTGTCGATGATATCAATACTCATTCGAGATTTGAAATTGATATTGTTTCTCGCGATTCACTTACTGAAGTGGCTGCAATTGACGGAATATTGAATGGAGAATTTGATATTACAACAGTCGACAATACAATCGACTATAAACAAAGCAAAAAGGATCTACGGACAGTCATTCCATTCTTTCATGAAGTGCTTGTTGTCATTTCTCGATTTGAATTAGAACAGGGTGAGATTGATTCGCTTATTAAGGCTGGTGACTATGTGGTTTTAACCAAGGAGGTAGATGAATTAGAGTTTTTTAGACGACTGATTCCAAATTTCACAGGAGACTCTGCATTAAATTATCGATTGGAGCCACATTTCAACCTGGAACAAGATTTATTGGAAAATGATCTTTTAATGTTTTTTTCAGCACTTGAAAACTATGAACTCGGGAAGCTCATTTTTGATGAAAAAGCTAACATCTACTCCATGGATCATGAGGAAACATTTGGTCAGGGCTCTTTCATCGAAGGCTTTTGTCAGTCCTATAAGAAGACAACACCATATATCATTTCAAGATATGCATTTGGGACCACCTTGGAAGATCCTGTGTATACTCTCGCAGTACATGAGCTATTGGTGGCAAATTCGAACGCCGCAACAAAGGTCATATATGATTTGATTGAGACGATACATCAGCATCATGTTGTTCCAATTTTTGAATCGTCAAACAGCTATACGTTTGAGGTGAATCATCAGGATATTAACCTGAGCTTCCCATTTCATGGTGGAACCATTGATTATGTAAATAGGGATAAGCCATCCTTTATTGAGCGTTACTCAGAATTTATGGGTTTTGTCCTCTCTGCTTTTATTGTGGTTTTCGGTTTGGGAGCCAGTGTAAGAGCCAACATCAATCAAAGGAAGAAAGACAGGATGGATGAATATTACCACGAGCTGTTGCAGATAAAAGAGAAGTTGAAGACTTATACAACTCCTGATTTAAGGACAAAATTGACAGGCATGCAGACGATTGTTTTTGACTTGCTCATCCGGGAAAAGTTAAGCGCAAACAATGAGTTTGTAATTTTTATGATGCTTTGGGACGAACTGCACCAGGAGTTGATGAAGCGCGATGATTACCACCAGGATTAATTCGTTATTCTGCTGATCTTCCAGCGCGATATCCATAAGCGATGGATCTAGGACCACCCGACCAGGCTCCATAGTAGCGATA
>JANQST010000053.1 GCA_028279155.1 Cyclobacteriaceae bacterium | reverse complement strand
CTTATTCGAAGTGCATTTTCATCAATGATATCGGACTGGATGGTAGCGATGATAAGATCACCCTGATCTCTTAAGTTTTCATAATTATCATTCATTATGTTCACCTCCTGGGAAGCATCGAGATATTTTTCCCATTTCTCGTCTTTGATTTCACCTCTCAGATAAACAAAACCACCACACACAATTAGAACAACAAAAGGCACCAGGTATGATTTCCAACCTTTGGTGTTCGAAACCAAAACCAGCATCGACCTTCGGTATAAGAAGGATAAGGTAACTACTCTAAAAAATATTGCTACTGGGTAAAACCATTTCGCCATCCAATCAATCCTTCTGAAGAGCCCGTTGGTAAGGAAGTCAATGAATACAAGGATGATTAGAATCAAATAGATGAAAAAAGCTGAAACGTAAATGGCTCCAAGTGTCATGTTGCCAGTACTAATTGCTTGCCCCATCTCCTGGGATAAAAGGGTGAAAGTAAAAAAGAGAGTGCCAACACCTAACAAAACACCAAACGCCAGGAAGGAAATGCCATAAAAAAGAGAAGAGAGTTCTTCCAGGCGCAATACGTTATTGACGAGCGATTTATTGGCGTCCAATTCCTTATCGAACCTCCCTTTGAATTTCAAAAAATCTTTATCAATCCCTTTAGGGAATACATAGCTCAACCCAACAGAGGCAACCCACAGCCCTCTTACAAGGATATGGAAGATATACCCAAACCTCAATAGCTCAACAGCCATCATTATGATGCTAAAAAACCGATGAAATTGACTGCCTCTATCAAAATGCCGTAGGTGAAATTCTTCTATGAAATCCGGTACTTGGAATAAAGCATATAGTACTAATGCTGAGACCAGCAACTCTGCTTCCCAACTGTTCAATTGAATGGTTTTGAGCCAATCAGGTGTGTTTTCGGTTTTGTTAGGTTTTTCTTGTTCAGCCACGGGTCAAGAGTTTTGTGAGTGATTGAAGAATAAGATTGATCCCTTGTAAGCCAAGCAAGAGAAATCCAATGGGGATCGCAGCTTTGATTAGGTACCGTGCAGGTAAACCGCCTGGATCAGGGCTGGTCTCTTTAACGGCAAAAGAATACTCCACAAAAGAGAGTGATTCCCAGAAAGCAACAGCACAGAACGGCAACAGCAAAAACAACGTGCCTGTGAGGTTTACCCATGCCTTTGTTTTTTCTGAAAATCGATGGTAAAAGACGTCCACGCGCACATGTTTGTCTTGTTGAAGTGTGTAACCTGCTCCTAATAGAAAAATAACTGCAAAAAGGTGCCACTCTAGTTCAAACGAAGCAGCAGAGGTAACATTGAAAAGGTAGCGCAAGGCTACATCGATGACGATCACGATTACTAGTAGCAAAGAAAGCCAGGAAACCAATGTCCCCACTTGCTTCACTATTTTGTCGATAACCCTCACACAACGAAAATAGTAAAAAGAGAACTAAGCCAAAGAAGACTTGAAAATAGTGATAAAAGAACAGGATTGAGAAGATTTGGCTAATTTGATGAGGAATGAAAATCCACACTTATTTCCATTGGGCGTACCATAAGTTCGGTTGGAAGCACAGATACAACCTTGGAACAGGGTTATTTATTTGGCTGTTCCTTTTGCTTACACGCCCATTTGGTGTCTATGCAACAGACCTGTACCATTTTTTGGCATTGGCAATGTTCCTGCTTCCGGTAGGAATTTCCTTTATCCTCATTAGTTATTTGATGGATTATGTATTTCCCAAATGGCTCAAGATCGATTTGACTTCAAATCCAAAAGTGGATGGCTTCTCATGGCTTCTGAAATTGATTCTGTTTGTTCATGCTATTTACTTAATGAGACTCATTCGTTGTGACTGGGAATGCTTTGAATTGTTCGAATACATAGAGCAATGGTTCGCCTTTATTTTGATGATCTTACTGACTTACCTACCATTGGCATTGTATGGAAGATCAAAATTTTTTCATTCGCTGGTTGGGACAACTGAAGATGAGAAAGGAAACCTTTTGATCCAAGGTGATGGAAAAGATCAACTTACATTAAATTCTGACGAATTGATGCTGGTGAAAGCGGATGATAACTATGTTGATTTTTACATTTCCAGTCCGAATGAGCCAGTCAAAAAAACGATAAGAGCCACATTGACGTCAATCGTTGATCAACTTTCTCAACACCCACAATTTCAGCGAGTGCATAGATCTTTCATTGTCAATCTGAGGTACACAGAAAAACGAAATTTCAAGACATTGGCAGTTAAAAAAGGTGAGTGGTCAATGGACATTCCACTTTCGCCTTCTTTCAAGGATGCTGTTCAATCGCTGGTTTAAAAAACAGATTCACCCCAAAACAGTTCTGATTCACCCCAAAGAGGTTCGATTCGGCAACCAGTCAAGTAATCGACTCGAATTTTAAGGACTAGTTCTTATGTTTTACTTAATCAATTTAAAAATGAGAAAAGCTTTAGTCCTTTGTGTTTTGTTAGCCAGTTTCAGTGTTTTTGCACAAACAGACAAACGCATCAGCACGCTCGATTTTGTACAGGTCCAGAATGACAACTATAGTGAAACGGTATATTACTATCAAAACAATTGGAATGTGCTTCGCGAATGGGCGATTGAAGAAAATTACATTCATTCGTATGAGTTTGTACGAACCAAATACTCTGAGGAACAACCCTATCATTTCATCTTGATAACTACCTATGCCAACAAAGCTCAGTTTGATAAACGAGAAGAGAATTTTGAAATACTCATCAAACGAAAAGGAGGTAGTAGGTTGAAAAATGATATTCAACCCAAAGACTTTCGTAAACTACTCAATGGGCATAGGGAGGCAAAACATGGGTTTGATGTAGAGTAACTTTTATGATAGCCCCAGCTCGATGCTTTATACCTTTGCAGCATGAAGGATATTCGGGCAGAATCGTTGAATAGTTTGATAGACTATTTCGAGGGAATTGGTGAGAAGAAATTTCGAGCGAAACAGGTTTGGGAATGGATTTGGGTAAAGTCAGCAAAGACGTTTGATGAAATGTCCAATCTTTCCAAATCGATTCGTGAACGTCTCAAGCAAGATTTCACTATTCAAACGATTGGAGTTGATAACTCTCAAATTTCAAACGATGGAACAATAAAGTCAGCATTTCGCCTTCATGATGATCATCTGATTGAAGGCGTATTAATTCCTGCTGATGATCGGATGACTGCTTGTGTCTCAAGTCAGGTCGGGTGCTCACTAAGTTGTAAATTTTGTGCTACAGGTTACATGAAACGTGAGCGAAATCTCGATGCAGGCGAGATTTATGATCAGGTGGTTGCCATTCGAGATCAGGCGGAAGAAAACTATCAGCAACCTTTGTCCAATATAGTATTTATGGGGATGGGGGAGCCACTGCTTAATTACAAAAACGTGCTCGAAGGAATTCACTACATCACCTCCGAAGAGGGGCTGAACATGTCACCAAAGCGCATCACGGTTTCAACCGCCGGTATAGCCAAGATGATTACTAAACTCGCTGATGACGAAGTGAAGTTCAACCTGGCGCTTTCTCTGCATGCGGCAGATGATAGAAAGCGGGACACAATCATGCCCATCAACGAGACCAACACATTGGAGGCACTGATGAAGTCACTTCGATATTTCTATGAAAAAACACAGAACAGAATAACGTTTGAATACATCCTATTTTACGATTTCAATGATTCGATAGAGGATGCAGAAAAATTATTGAGATATGCTCGGAAAGTGCCATGTCGGGTCAATATCATCGAATACAATCCTATATCTGAAGCTTCGTTCACGAAAGCAGACCCGCAAACCATCGATCGTTTTGCTTCACACCTAATAAAAGGTGGGATTCATACCAGTGTAAGAAGGAGTAGGGGAAAGGATATTGATGCAGCATGTGGACAGCTGGCGAATAAGAGCAAAGCCGCTTCTTGATGGTTTTTTAACCACGAAGAACACCAAGTTTCACTAAGTAATTCTTGTGAGCTTTGTGAGTTCTTTGTGAGTTTTGCGGTAAAAAATCGAGTCAATCTAAAATCTACAATCCTACTTCTTGCTGGCGTTAAAAAGCTTTTGCTTTTCATCCTTCGTTAGACTCTCATACCCGGACTGTGAGATCTTGTCCAGGATTGCATCAATTTCGGCTTGCGGAGTCTCCGATGATCCGCTCGATGCAGTGGATTTGGTAGCAGATTTTCTGGATGGCCGCCTTCGCCCTTCACCACGGTGAGTGACCTTAATCTTTGGCTGTGGTTTGAACATGCTTTTCACAAAGCTGATAAACGAAATTATCCAACCACCTATATCACTTCCTTTGTTAAGTTGTGTGATGTATGCCCAGCCAATAAAGGCTCCACCCAGATGAGCGATTTCCCCACCAGCATTGCCTCCGGTACTCCCGATAAAAGACATGAAGACATAAAAAATTGCGATGTATTTAATCCTAACAGGACCTAAAAAGATGAGGAAAAACGTATAATTTGGCATGAACACTGCTGCTCCTACTACAATCGCAAATACACCAGCGGAAGCTCCCAGCATCATTGATTCTGCCACTCGATCAGAGTAGAATGGAATCAGGTTGTAGATCAAGATGTAAAGAAACCCTCCGAAAAGTCCACCAAGAACGTACAAAGAGATTACTCTTTTACTATTTAGAAATTCCTGAATGATTCGTCCAAACCAAAACAAAAAAAGCATGTTGAAAAGGACATGAAAGAATTCGAAATGGGTAAAGAAGTAGGTGACGATTGTCCATGGTTGAGAAAACAACATACCTACATCTGAAGGCAACTGTAATTTTCTAAAGAAAAAGTAAAATGTATCAGTAGCTCCACTTATATCAAAGAAGACCTTCAGAACCCTCACTGAAACAAATACGATGATATTGATCAGAATCAGCTGAACAACAGCATTATTGGGTTTGCTCCAGGCGTTTTTAAAATCTTCAAAAATTCCTCCGTTCATACGCTCAGTAAAATCTTCGTGTATCGTTTTTCCAATATTTCAACATCAGAAATGCAATTAGCATTCCACCAAGGTGAGCGAGATGAGCAACATTATCACCAGGTGTCCTGCTAAATTCTGCATATACCTCATACATCCCATAGAAAAAGACAAGGTATTTGGCTTTTATGGGAATTGGAGGAAACAGCAGGAATAGTTCCGTATTCGGAAACAGAAAAGCAAAGGCAAACAAGATACCAAATACAGCACCCGATGCCCCAATCATATTTCCCCTGGTTACAAAAATGTCATAGGTTTCCTGAACTACACGTCTTGTTTGATTGACAATTCCCGGATTGTTTTCATCATCATAGTAAGCATCTGACAACTCACCAAGACCATTCAGATTGAAGTAAGGGTTTTTGTGTTCGATGATAAATCGATAAAACGAATCAGGATTCGGGTTATTCAGATACGCCTCGGCATCTTGTTTCAAAGGAAGTTTTTCAAAAAAGTCAGCAGTGCCATACAAAACACCTGCTCCAATTCCACAAACCATATAGAAGGTCAAAAACCGCTTGGAACCCCATACGGTTTCCAGCATCGGAGCGAAAATGAGCACCGCAATCATGTTTCCAACAAGGTGCCACATTCCGCCATGCAACCACATGTAGGTCAGAAACTGATAAGGTGCAAACTCTGATGAAAACACCACTCGAAGACCAAAAAATTCTGACAATGGTAATTTAAGAATCGAACTGATCATGAAGATGGCTACATTGATGATCAGGATATTTTTTGCTACAGGGGTAAGTCTTCTAAACACTGTCTTTTATTTTGAACTTTTACCTTGGACCTTTTTTATTTTCTAAACCAATCGTTTATCTGCTCTAAACTTAATAAAACATATGTAGGATTTCCTTCCGGCGTATAATTTGGTTGTTCACATCCAAACAATCGATCCATAAGATGATCCATTTCCTCATTTTTTAAGCTCTGACACTTATTAGTGGCCGTCCTTTTAGCCATCGCGCGTATCAAACTTTCCTTTTTCGGCAGATCTAATTTTTTTGCATTGTGTTTGTACTGCTCTATTAGACCTTCAAACACCTCCTGTTCGTTGCATGGAGCCAGTTCTGAAGGGACTCCATTGATCACCAAAAGTTGCTCACCCATCTGTTCAAATTCAAA
>JANQST010000044.1 GCA_028279155.1 Cyclobacteriaceae bacterium | reverse complement strand
ATCCATTAGGGCAATATCAAGGCTTGGTGTCCGGACCATTTGCGCCCACCAGGGAAGATTTTTAAGCAATACCGCTGAGACATCTCCATAATAGGATTTAGAGTTTTCATCAAATTGATTCAGCTGGTGACTGCCTCCAATGACCAATCCCTTTCCGGAAAACATTTTGGCTTCCGGATAATTGTTAAAGTAAATTGAAAGCAGGTCTTTGCCGCCTTTGTAGTGACAGTCATCGAGCGCTTCTTGCGATACAGGAATGAACTTGCTTCTTGCATTAGTGGTCCCGGAAGATTTAGCAAACCATTTAATTTCCGTAGGCCACAGAACGTTTTGTTCCCCTTTCATGACACGTTCTATGCAAGGAAATAGGTCTTCATAGGTTACTATAGGAACCTCAGACCTAAACTGCTGATAGTTTGCAATGGCAGAGAAACCATGGGACTTTCCATACTCTGTGTCTTCTCCCTTTCTAAGAAGTCCTTCCAGAAGTTCTTGCTGAACCTCATGAGGGTATTTCATGAAGAGATCGATCTGGTGGATCCTCTTCTTCATCACCCATGACATTATGGAGTTAAAAAGCGCCATTGAAGTAGAAATTTAAATTTTTCTCTTCAATTCGAAATGCTTCCCTAGATAAACTTTCCTCACTTGTTCATCATTAGCAAGATCTTCTGCCGAGCCGGCTTTCAATAATCTACCTTCGAACATCAGGTAGGCGCGATCAGTTATGGAAAGTGTTTCATTCACATTGTGATCAGTGATGAGTATGCCTATGTTCTTGTTCTTTAGCTGAGCTACTATACTCTGGATTTCTTCAACAGCGATGGGATCCACCCCGGCAAAAGGTTCATCAAGTAAAACAAACTTCGGATCAACGGCCAACGCACGGGCAATCTCAGTCCTTCGTCTTTCACCACCCGATAGAACCTGACCCAGATTTTTTCTCACATGAGTGAGACTAAATTCTTCGAGGAGCTCTTCGGCTTTTTCTTTTTGCTCTTTTTTTGAGAGTTTGGTCATTTCTAGTACGGCCAGGATATTATCTTCAACAGAAAGTTTTCTGAAAACCGAAGCTTCCTGGGCGAGATAGCCAATACCATTCTGAGCCCTTTTGAACATGGGTAATTCAGTGATGTCCTGATCGTCAATGAAAATCTGACCCTCATTCGGCTTAATCAAACCTACAATCATATAGAAAGAAGTTGTTTTTCCTGCGCCATTAGGTCCTAGCAGCCCTACGATCTCACCCTGCTTGACAGTTACGGAGATGTCGTTAACAACTTTTCTCTTTTTATACTTTTTTACTAAATGTTCTGCGCGTAATTCCATCCTGCTTTTAAACGGGGTGCAAGTTATCAATCAAATTTGATATCCTGAATGTTGAGGATCAGTGACTTTTGCTGCCGGAAATTATTTTCCTCAAGATGAAAAGCCACTTGAAACGGTTTTCCCGGTTCAATTCTTTCAGCTTTCTCAGCTAATCCAAATCCTACATATTCAAACATCTTGTCCTGACCAACTTCATGTAAGAAGCCCTTGATGTGAGCGTCCTTCATTACTTGTGGTTTTGTTTTTACTGTCACATTTTTTGTGCCAAAAACCGGAGCAAGATTTTGTGGACCAAATGGCTCCATTTGAGCAAGGATATTATTTGTTTTGAAATTCACATCCTTTAGTTCAATCTCAGAATCAATAGTAACCGCCGGAATTAATTGTTCAGGTAAGATTCTTTCCGCAACTACTTTTTCAAATTTCTCCTGAAACGCTTCGATCTTATCTAACTCAAGGGTTAGCCCGGCGGCATATTTGTGACCACCGAATTGTTCTAATAAATCTTCACATGCTGTGATTGCTGAATGAACATCGAATCCGTCAACTGAACGAGCGGAACCCGTAGCCTTACCATTGGACTCAGTTAAAATTATGGTTGGTCGATAGTAATGTTCGATGCATCGTGAGGCAACAATGCCGATGACACCCTTGTGCCAGGTTTCCTTAAAAAGAACTGTAGATTTTTTATCGGCGGGCAGTTGAGCAATCATATCCAAGGCTTGTTGCGTGATGCTTTGATCAAACTCCTTACGTTCTTTGTTACGTGCATTTAGATTATCAGCAAATTCGGCTGTTTCGCCACTTTCGCCAATCAATAGATTAACGGATTCCTTTGCATGAGCGAGCCTTCCAGCGGCATTAATTCTTGGCCCTAAAGAAAAGACGACACCTGAAATATTGAAACGTGATTTTTGACCACTTACTTCAATTAGCGACTTCAATCCTGCTGATGGACTTTGATTTAATTTTTTTAAACCATAAAAGGCCAGTGTTCTGTTCTCCTCTATTATTGGAACAAGGTCCGAGGCAATACTTACTGCTAACAGATCCAGGAATTGAAAAAGTTTTTCTTTGTCAATTGTATTTTGCTGACAAAAAGCTTCGAGTAATTTGAAGCCTACACCACAACCTGAAAGTTCTTTGAAAGGATAACTGCAATCTGATCGTTTGGGATCTAGAATTGCATATGCATCTGGTAGCTCATCACCAGGTAAGTGATGATCACAAATGATCAGATCGATCCCTAAATTTTTGGATTGGAGAGCACGATCGTTCGCCCGAATACCACAGTCCAATGCAATGACAAGATTAAATCCATTTTCTGCAGCCCAATTAATACCTTTTTCGGATATTCCGTAGCCTTCGGAATACCTGTCCGGAATGTAAAAATCCAGGTGGGAGGTGAACTGTTTTAAAAACAAATAAAGCAAACTAACTGATGTGGTTCCATCCACATCATAATCGCCATACAGCAATATTTTTTCTTCATTGAAAACAGCTTCACATAATCTGTTTACCGCTTCATCCATATCCTTCATCAGAAATGGGTCGTGCAATGTTTTTAGGCTAGGTCTAAAAAACTTTTTGGCTTGATCAAACGATTGAATACCTCTCTGTGCGAGTATTTTGGCTAAGGTTGGATTGATATTAATGGATTTGGAAAGGTCTTGAATTATCTGCTCATCCGGTTCTTCTAAGTAAATCCACTTTTTTTCCATACATAAGCTTAAAAGTACGTTTCTTCATAGACTATTTAAAAGTTATGTGATGTAATGTGTTATTTTGGCTTTTGATTTCTTTAAATGAAACTGGCATTAAACGAAATATGGAACTTTCACAAGCTCATTCAAGACAATGAGAAGGGATGGTCGTATGGATTTCATGCTGGTGATGTGGAGGTGACAGGGATCACGAACAAGACCCTGAAATCGCTGCAAAATGATGAGGATTATGATACGGAATTGTTGCCATCGCTTTTCACGTTTCGTGAAATCCTATGGCAGCCGGATGTATTTACTGAAGCGGCAATGAGCCTTCCATCCTTACGTATTTTGAAAGCTTTTTGTGATGAATCTTCTGAGGAGATGGGACAAAATGAAAGAGAGGTAAACAAGATCTACATCCCGCTTGTTAAGGGACTGGGAAACTGTTGTGGAAAGGCAACAGAACGACTTGAAAAGAAAAAACCGGACACTAAGAAAGTACTGGGAGATTTTAGGACGTGCGCATTTCCAGTCATCAAATTCTTTATTTACCACCCTAAGAATCGCCACGACTATTTTATCGATGCTGTCAACCGACTTAACTATGCCGTGAAAATAATGCTTACTCAATTTCATGGGAGGTATACCGAATTGGCGGATCCCTACTGGTCAGTTTCCTTTGATAAGAAGCCAGCTAAAAAAGAATCAGTTGAAGTTGAACAATCTGATCCCAAATAGGGTTATCTCCATTTTAAATGTCAGAAAAAGAAAATAAGTCACTTCCTGATCGAAGAAGGTTTTTACTTAAAAATCTTGGCAGAGGATTTCTTTGGTTGGTGGTAATCGTTGGTGGGTATTTCTACGCAAGAAATAACCTCAATTTCACCCTTGAAGCAGTTCTTGGTCCGGTGTATGAAAAACCGACTATCGTTTATCTTATGTTTTTGGCTTCTGAAGTCATTTTCGGGATTATTCCTCCGGAATTTTTTATGATCTGGTCGCTTCGAGCAGAAGTGCTTTCAACTTTCATTGAAAATATCATAGCTCTCTCATTCATTTCGTACGCTGCGGGAGTTATTGGATTTCTAATCGGGCAGTATTTAAATCGAACTGCATTTTTCGTGGTGATGAAAAGACGTGTTTTTGGAAAATACTTGAAGCACTTAAATCATTATGGAGGGTTTTTGGTGATTGTAGCGGCGATTACTCCCTTGCCATTTTCAGGGATTGCTATGCTTGTGGGCTCAGTGAGGTATTCGTTTAGGAAATACCTTTACTTTTCATTATTTCGCTTTGCCAGATTTCTTGCCTATTCAATCATTATTTGGGAGGCGAACGTATTAAACTAAGTATGGACAAGAAAGGGGTTTTACTAGTCAATCTTGGCACGCCAGATTCTACAAAAGTTGGAGACGTCCGAAAGTATCTTCGAGAGTTTTTAATGGACAAACGAGTGATTGACATTCCATTCTTAAATAGATGGATGTTAGTTAATCTGATTATTGCTCCGCTCAGAGCTCCTAAGTCTGCCAAGGAATATGAAAGACTGTTTGATGAGAAGGGTTCTCCTCTTAAGTATTATGGGTTCGATGTTCGTGATAAACTGCGTAGGATATTAGATGAAAGTTACCAGGTTGAGCTCGCAATGCGATATCAAAATCCATCCATTCAAGAAGGCCTTGATGCATTAAAACACTGTGCCTCAATCCATGTGATTCCGCTGTTTCCTCAGTATGCTTCTGCAAGTTCAGGCTCCGTTCAGAACAAAGTGATGGAGCTCGTGAAAGACTGGCAGATCATTCCGGATATCAAATTCACTTCACAATTTTTTGAGGAAGAACTCTTTTTAGATACAATAGTTGACAATGCAAAGAAATTGATGGCTGAGACTGATTATGATCATTTTCTCTTCAGCTATCATGGAATTCCTGAGAGGCAGATCACCAAAGGATCAGTTGAAGGTTATTGCCAATTTGGTGACTGTTGCAATACGCTGACTGAAAAGAATCGATATTGTTATCGAGCGCAGTGTTTTGAGACCACTCGGCTTCTGGTCAAAAAATTGGGATTGAAGGAAGGCTCTTATTCAGATAGTTTTCAATCCCGATTAGGAAAGACACCGTGGATCCAGCCATACACCGATGAGGTACTTGTAGATCTTGCGAACAGAGGTTTTAAGAAAGTGCTTGCTTTCTCTCCAGCCTTCATTGCGGACTGCCTGGAAACAACCGTCGAAGTTGGAGAAACATACCAGGAAGATTTCAAGAATGCGGGTGGAGCACAATGGGATCTTGTTCCAAGTCTTAATGCGGAGGAAAAGTGGGTGGAGTGTTTGAAAGAAATGGTTCAGAAATAGAGAACATGAGTTAACAACTAAATGTCATCCTCATCGGTTTCTGGGAAATTAAATTTTACCTGCTTCTTCTTTTTCTTAATTGTGTTCCAATAGATGACAATCCACAAAGAGCACACGATGACGATGATACTTAGAAAAAAGAGCAACCCCCCATCATCATTGATTACTAATCCGAGTTTAGCAAAATGGAGAAAATTAGCTGCACTAATCAAGCTCAAAGACATGATTGCACCCATTATATAATACCTTGACATTAATAGAATAATTGCCGCGGTTTCAATGATGGCGATACCAATTCTTCCATAAGGCTCCATGTTGAGTCTTGTAAAGATCTGCACACTTTCTTCTGCAGCCATGTATTTGAATGGAAGTGTTTGTCCAATGATTATAACAACAACGATCCTTGGAATCCAGTGAATGACGTCCGCTTTGGTGAGCGATTGATTGGTAAAGATGTTCATGCAGGAATAGTTTGGCCTTGGTATAAACTGGCCAACTTCTCAACTGCATAATCAACCTCTTCTTCAGTATTATACTTACTAAATGAAAATCTAATTGCACCTCTCGATTGGTCCCTGTCTAATTCCGCCAGGACATGCGATCCAATGTTCGAACCACTCGAACAGGCACTTCCTCCTGAAACTGAAATTCCATTGATATCCAGGTTAAAAAGCAACATGTCGTTGTCTTCAGAAGGAGGTAAACAAATGTTCAAAACAGTATATAGGCTCTTATCCAGGTCGTCTGATACCCCATTGAATCCGACACCATCTACAGAAGCCCTTAGCTTTTCTATGGTTCTGCTCTTGAGTTTTTCAATATGTTTTCTATGCGCATCCATTGCTCCATATGCAATTTCCATAGCTTTTGCCAGCCCTACGATTCCACACACATTTTCAGTTCCACCTCTCATGTTACGCTCTTGTGCACCGCCATGGATAAATGAATTTATTTTCATTTCATGATTAATGTATAGGAATCCTATGCCTTTTGGACCATGAAATTTATGCGCAGACCCAACTGCAAAATCCAATTTCAGTTGACTGAGGTCATGGACATAATGGGCCATGCTTTGTACGGTATCAGAATGGAAGATGGCGTCATAAGTATCGCACAAATCACCAACTCGCTCCAGATCTAATAGATTCCCAATTTCATTGTTAGCATGCATTAAGGAAACCATTGTATCGCTATTGTTCTTCAGCAATTCTTCCAGGTGATCATAATCAACTTCTCCGTCTCCATTCAGGTTAACGTAGCTGACCTTCACCCCTTCTTTTTCCTTTGCTTCAAGCGTATGAGATACCGCATGATGTTCAATTTTACTTGAAATAATATGCTTAACTCCTTTATCTCGAACACTGCATCGAATAGCAGTATTATCTGCTTCAGTACCACCGGATGTAAAAAAGATTTCTCCTGGAGTCACACCGAGCAGATCAGCTACTTTTTTTCGTGCTTGTTCCAAAGCTGTGCGAACCTTTCTTCCATGGGTGTGTATGGATGATGGATTACCATAATGTTCCAGCAAGTAAGGTTTCATTGCTTCGAAAACAGCCGGGTCTAAAGGCGTAGTTGCAGCATTATCAAAGTAAACATTCATATGCGTTTCAATTTAACCTGAAATCACTTCTTTGATGTCAGAAATCAACTTGTTCGCTAAATGTTCAGCGGTATTTTGACTTTCAGACTCTGCAAAAATACGAATAATCGGTTCAGTGTTTGATTTTCTAAGCTGGACCCATTCATTATCAAATTCTATCTTGATTCCGTCTTCAGTATTGATCGGGTTGGATGAATACTTTTCTTTGATAGAATTGAGAACACCATCAACGTTTATTTCAGGTGTTAACTCGATTTTGTTCTTAGAGATGTGATAGTTAGGGTAAGTTGCTCGCAAGAATGACGCACTCTTGCCAAATTTGGCAAGGTGTGTAAGAAAAAGCGCTAACCCTGCCAATGCATCTCTGCCGTAATGAAGTTCAGGAACAATCACCCCACCATTTCCTTCACCACCTATTACAGCCTCAGTTTCCTTCATTTTTGCCACAACATGCACTTCTCCAACACCTGAAGCATTGTATTCACATCCGTGCTTTTCTGTGACATCTTTAAGCGCTCGTGTTGAAGACAGGTTTGAAACGGTGTTTCCTTTTTTCTGAGAAAGCACATAATCAGCAATAGATACCAACGTATACTCTTCTCCGAAAGGCTCACCATTTTCACAAATGAAAACCAGTCTGTCCACATCGGGATCTACAACAACGCCAAGGTGATAATTACCTGCCTGAAGTTCTCCACTTATTTGTTGAAGGTTTTCGGGCAGTGGCTCCGGATTGTGAGGAAAATTGCCATTTGGTTCGCAGAACATCTCTTTTACTTCTACACCTAATTTTTTCAAAAGCGGAGGTACTGAAATACCACCGGTACTGTTCACGGCATCAACAACAACTTTGAACCCTGCTTTTTTGATTGCATCTACATCTACAAGTTCATGATTAAGGATTTGTTCGATGTGGTAATCGATGTATGAATCGTCTTTGCTGTATTTCCCAAATTTTGCCGGAATCGCATATTCAATATCCTCTGATTCAGAAAGGTCTAATACGATTTTACCATCTTCAGCAGAAATAAACTCTCCTTTGTCATTTAAAAGCTTCATCGCATTCCATCCTGCCGGATTGTGACTGGCGGTTAAAATAATGCCACCTTGAGCCTTTTCTGCAAGAACAGCCATCTCAACAGTGGGGGTTGTGCTTAGACCAAGATCAACA
>JANQST010000043.1 GCA_028279155.1 Cyclobacteriaceae bacterium | reverse complement strand
CACCAAAATTTCGTTGCAGGATTTTTCCAGTCTTTGTTCGGTCAAAAACAGCACCCCACTCTTCCAGTTCGTTTACTCGCTCCGGTGCCTCCTGCGCATGCAATTGTGCCATCCTCCACTGGTTGAGGTATTTCCCCCCTTTCATTGTATCTCTGAAATGAGTCTGCCAATTGTCTCGCTCATCCAAATTGGCCAATGATGCCGCAACCCCGCCTTCAGCCATAACCGTATGAGCTTTTCCCAAAAGAGACTTGCACACAATAGCAGTTTTTGCTCCACTGGCAGAGGCTTCAATTGCTGCACGCAATCCAGCTCCCCCGGCACCAATAATTACCACATCGTAATTCAGTGTAGTATATCTATCCATAATTAAGTGTAGTATATCTATCCATAATTAAAAGATTCGGAAATCGGTTATCGTCCCACTACTCACCAGCCAAATGTACAAGTCAGCAAAAGCTACCATAAAAAGGCTGGTCCAGGCCCAATACATATGTTTCTTGTTCAACTTGGTTACCCCTTTCCACGCTTTGTGTCTCGCCTGACCAAAAGCTACACATGAATAGCAATCTATTTTACCACCAACCAGGTGCCGAAGTGAGTGGCATGAGAACGTATACAATCCCAATAGCACAACTGTCCCTAAAATCACAAGGGACCCCACACTCATTCCAAAACCGTCTGGCCATATAACAGAATGAAAGAAATCAATAGAAAGGATGACGATGAACGCCAGTGCGAGGTACAAAAAGTATCGATGAATATTTTGAATTAGAAGCAAACGTGTCTCACCCACATAATTCTTTTTTCGTTCAGAAACTGCACAAGCAGCCGGATCCAATGCAAAGGATCGATAATACGCTTTTCTATAATAATAACAGGTCAGTCTAAATCCTCCCGGGGCCCAGAGAACAAGCATGGCAGGTGAAATCCATGAAGGGAGCCATGGGATAATTATCAGTGGTGAATAGAGAGGTGAAAGCAGGTAGGCAGAAGTTTCATTATCCACTACATAATCGGCATTGTAGAACACACGGAATGTGGCGTAAACGATAAATGAACTGAGCCCGAGAAATATTGAAAGAGGTGGGAGCCACCACAGGTCTCGTCTGTCTGTGTCTCCAAAGCGGGTAGATCCGCTACTTATTGTAATGTCACTCATCTACTGTATTTGAGTTAAAACGACATACAATATACTACTCAAACGGTAGTCAGGCAATACATTCTTTTATACCAGATCATTTGTCCGGAAGTTCGGTCTTATTCAATACAGTTAAAAAAACAATAAACTAATTAGGTCTTCAATTGTGAAACAAATAAATTTTACTTACGTTTGGTCTTCAATTAAGAAACTAATAGGATCATG
This sequence comes from Cyclobacteriaceae bacterium, assembly GCA_028279155.1. GTDB lineage: Bacteria > Bacteroidota > Bacteroidia > Cytophagales > Cyclobacteriaceae > Ekhidna. The sequence goes on along the minus strand of JANQST010000043.1, from coordinate 8,895 downwards.
AAAGAAACTGGTCTCGGAGAATTTCAGGAAATCGTTTTGTTGGCTATTCTAATCTTGGATGAAAACGCATATGGTGCCAGAATACAAAATGAAATGAGCCATCGACTTGGCAGAACGATTAGTCGTGGTGCTTTGCATGCCGCATTGACAAGGCTTACTGAAAAGAACTTCATAGAATCCACATTTGGTGGCGCCACCACAGAGCGTGGAGGAAGAAGAAAACGCTTTTACTCAGTAACAAATCTGGGTAAATCAGCGCTAACAGACGCCAAGACGATCCGGGATGAAATGTGGACATTGGTACCCAAAGTTCATTTTCAATGAGACATCCGGATATACCAAAATGGTCTTATAAACTATTCAAAGGATTTTGTCACACAGATTTCTTTGAAGAACTACAGGGAGACCTGGAGGAGAACTTTCTCCTAAATATCGAAGAAAAAGGAAAAAAGGCAGCTCGAAGAATTTACAGACTCGAAATATTAAAACTAATACGACCCTCAGTCATGAAAAAAACAAAATTCGTTCCCCAGGCTTTAGGCCGACTTGTACGGAATTATATGTTAACCTCTGTTCGTTCAGTTAAACACAACCCAGGCTACATCTTATCAAATATTGTCGGATTGGCATTGGCCTTATCGATTAGTACCATTGGATATTTCTATTATCGATTCAACGATACATTCAACGAACATTATACTCAGGCCGAATACTTGTACAAAATCCATGGCCTCAGGGCCAGTGAAGCTACCTTGGGCTCAAGCTCAATCGCTTTGGGTCCCGCTTTGCAAGCAACAGGAATTGAGGCAATGCGCTATCATCATGAGACCATAGCTGTACGACAAGATAATAGATTGTTTCAGGAGAGTACAGTTTTCGCAGACCCTGAGTATTTATTGTCTTTCGAGTTGGAAAGTGTAAGTGGGAATAAAATAAGGATTAGCAGTGCTGACGAGATCTTTATCTCACAGGATATGTCGACCAAACTTTTCGGAGATGTTTATCCGGTTGGGGAATTGGTAGAAATTGTTTTTCCCAATGAAAAAGAGCGATCGTTTGTCATTAAGGATGTCTTCAAGGATCCGCCGCAAAACGTGAGTTTCCATTTCCCGATGATCACCGCTTTTGACAATTACCTGGAGTTTTATGAAGTGGAAGCAAATGACTGGTCTGCGTACATTGATGGAACATTTGTTAACATTGAAAACTCCAGTCTTTCCCAGGTAGAAGCGCAATTGGATGTGCTCCTTGAGCCACACAACAGATATAATACTGATAGAATCTTAGAAAAATTCCGCTTAGACAATGTGCTAACCTGGCCAGCATTTGAGAGCACGCTGGCTGGCCGAAGTTTCTGGAATACCCTACACCCCGCTTCCGTGGTTGGGACTGTATTTACGGCAATTGCCATCCTTCTCCTGGCATGTTTCAATTTTATAAACACCAGCATTGCACTTTCTGGAAAAAGGCTAAAAGAAATTGCAGTTCGAAAAGTAATGGGAGGCAACAGAAAAAGTACAATCGCCCAATTTATGATTGAAAACTCATTGATGGTCTTTTCAGCTGTTATCGTTTCAATTGTAATCTCCTATTTTTTGATCCCTGCCTATAACAGCTTAATGACCCAGGAAATTGTTCAATTAGACGAAGTACCACTGGAGACGCTCATTTATTTCGGAATTGTTTTGATTGCTTTCGTAACATTATTATCAGGTGCCTATCCATCTTTTTACATTTCACGTTTTTCATCCCTGCAAATCTTCAGAGACAAACTCGTGCTCTCCGGTAAAAATCGTTTGATGGTGGTACTCCTCACCTTCCAATTCTCACTCTGTTTTTACAACTTCGTCAGTTTATATGTTAACGTTGACAACTCCTATTACCAGGAAACGCTTGATCGAGGATATGACCTTGAACAGGTAATCAATGTGCCGCTTTATGGTCCGGAGCAAATGTCCGAGTTGGAAAACCGGTTGAATCAACATCCCGACATTTTGAATGTTGCCGGAACAACAAATACCATTGGTTTCAATTTCGAAGAGAAAACAACAACGCATGAAGGTATGGATTACGAAATTGCAGACCTTGCTGTTGGCACGAACTATTTACAATTGATGGGAGCCAGATTGATTAAAGGGTCATTCTTTTCGAATCAATATGAAGCTGCAAGTAAACACATTATCATCAACAAGATGCTGGAAGATCAAATCGGTCAGGATCTTTTAAACAAGACCTTAAAGTATGAAGATCAGGCCTACACGGTTGTTGGTGTTGTAGAAGACTTCAATTTAAAGCCAATGATGTTCGATAACAGAATCAAGCCGACAATCATCAGAGCCAGTCCCGATAGTGCTTACCAATATGCAGCTTTTGAAGTTCAAGGAGATATCAATACAGTAAATTCAGAGGTCGAACTCATTTGGTATGAACTATTTCCACAACAACTATATAAGGGGTTTTCACAAGAAAGAGTTATGCGAGGCATTCGTGAAACAAATACCATAATGATATACATCAATATGTTCAGCGCTGCGATCACAATATTGATCTCGGCATTGGGATTGTACACACTGATTGCACTCAAAATTCAACGAAGAAGCAAAGAGTTTGGTATTCGAAAAGTATTGGGAGCAAGCAAAAAAGTTATTGTTGGGCTCTTAGGCAGAGACCTTTATTGGATTCTTGGTATTGCCATCATTCCTGGGCTGGCTAGTGCATATTTTGTGAATGACACTGTTTTTGACATTATTTATGCATATCATATTTCTATCGGCTTAAAACATTTAGTTTGGCCAACTATTGGGTTGTTCGCTATTGTGATTGGTACCATTGGATACAAAATGTTTCAAACCGGCAAGCTCAATCCTGTCGAACAGCTAAGAATGGAGTAATGATGAAATCGCTTGCTATATTTTTTGTCTTAATGATTTGTTCGCTGGTCATACATTCTCAGCACACATTGAAAGTGGAGATTTCAGGTATAAAAAAAATCGAAGGCGCACTTGAAGTATGTCTTTTCGACAGCCCTGACAACTACATGAAAGAGGCTATCAAATGTTTCTGGATTGATGTCAGCAAGGATTTGATGGAATGTAAATTTGATTCTTTATCCTCTACATCTTATGCTGTAGTAATCATTCAAGATTTGAACGGAAACGAAGATCTGGATACAAATTTCATGGGAATCCCAAAAGAACCATATGGCTTTTCCAATAACCCATCCACCACCTTCGGACCACCCTCATTCGATGGAGCAAGTTTTGAATTGGGGGGACACAAAACAATCAATATTAAGCTGAAATAACTATTTGAACGAGAAAGAAATCGCAGCATCGGTTTTGGGAGGATACTCCATGAATAGTGCTGCTATTTTTTTATAAGCGTCACGAGAAACGGGAATCCAATCTGGGTAATTGCTAAGCTTCACCTTAAAGTCTCTTGCATTTCCTGAAACTTTCTCAACCCTGGATAAATTAACGATATAGCTTCGATGACATTTCACTATAAAAGAATAATCGATTTGGTTTTCAATATCCCTCAAACTTGACCGAATAAGCTTGCTCTCAACTACGCCTCCTTTTTCTAGTACTATCTTCGAATAGTTGTCCTGGGATTGAATCAATATCAACCTATCCGTTGACAAACTCACTCTTTCTGAATTGTTAGCTCCTTCTAAGTTGAGCTGGCCGTGTTCATGATATGAAATCCTTTCCTGGAGCACAGCATTAAGTTCTTCTGCTTTTACCAGTTTTCTTTTCAGCATGTAGCTGTAATTGAAATAGATGCAGCTAGTTATAGGTATTAGCCCTATTAATAGCGCATTCAGGATTTGCTCTGTCCATACGATTGAAGAAGGGCCGCAAACTGGTACCAGCGACCAATAAATTGAGACCATGAACATGATCGTAATGAAATTCCAGATAGACCAAACGGTTTCTTTTCCAACGTTCCAGTTATCCCCATCGAAGAACTGAGAGAATAATCGCACTAATCCATAAAAATTGACTGATAATCCAAGAAAAATGGGAATGAACGTTCCAGCTAGCATCGCCATTTGCCATTCGCAATTGGAGGCGCCTATTCCGAAGGGTTGAAAAACGATTAGAAAAAGTGGGACGATCGTACTGAAAACTAAAATCGGTCGGATACTCTTTGAAAATCGAGCATGAAACGGATAGGGCTTCTGCAGTAGTTGTAGAATCCAGTTCATTACCAACAAGTTAATTCATTTCGGCTGAGGCTTCCCTAGATAGGAAATACTAATGGTAAAAGAAGTTGATGCTCAAGACCACTGTGTCCACCAAAGCATGTGCAAAAACCAACGGCCAAATTCCATGTTTGCTTCGCCTCAGTAGATAGATACCCAGGAAAAATCCAATAAGCCCCGTTATGATCACACCTGATAGACCTTGACTCTGATGGCCAAGACCAAACCAAATTGCCTGACTTCCTGAAAGTAGATAAGGATTTGAAATTCCAACACTTTTGAAAAACTCCTTGAATCGATTAAGTACGATTCCCCTGAAAATAAATTCCTCTCCAAGCCCAGTTACAAGCCAGGTTACAAACACAATATCAATAATAAAACCAACAATGGTTTGGGGCTGAGCCGCAATAGCTGTCCCCTGGTCAGGAAGTCCAAACAAGGATCCTACTATTAGAATTCCTATCATTTGTACTATGAAAATCAAAAAGGCGACAAGCCCAACTTCATTGAAGAATTTGGTGTTAAACGAGCATTTAATAAACCCAATTTCCGGATAAGACAAGTTCCTTCTCTTGATAACAAACACACCTGCCAACGAAGTATAAAGCACAACTGCAGCTCCTCGAAATTCAATAGGGAAATACCCTTTAAGGTACCACGAACCACTAAATACAACAACCAGAACGAGCAAGTCGATTGCTGCTTTTCTATTCATTTGTAACAATCCTTTAAATACAATTAATCGTAAACGTAATCCCAAATGAAAGTTGAGCGATTACATGATTGAGGTATGTTTAGGACTAATACGGGATGTTTGGGAACAGGTCACTTAAGCTCAACCACTCGAACCAAAACAGGATTTAGTTGACTGCCCTGACCAGGAATTCCCGATGTTACATAAATTTTGGATCCATCCGGACTCACATCAATTCCATTTGGAACAGAAAATGAAGCCTGTTCAGCACTCCCATCAATATTGCCAGAGGATCCTGTTCCAGCAATTACCGATACTTGTCCATCCAATGTGACTTCATACAACTTGTTACCACTTCTACTCAATACATAGAGAACGCCATTTGCAAAAGTGAGATGCGCATTGCTACTTCCAGGAAGCGTAACAAACAGTTCGGTTGAGCCATCCGGAAGAATTTTGATGACATCTGAATTATTGAAATTGGCAGTGTAAAGATTGCCTGAATCGTCAATCGTTAATCCATTTGGACAGCTTAACAAAGTGCTTTCGGTAAATCTGCTTGACGTTCCATCCGGTTCTATTTTCTGAATAGATCCTCCTCCTCCACAATTACTCACGAAAAGATTCCCGGCTTGATCAAAAGCCAAGCCAACAGGGCTCGCCAGGCCATTTTCAGAGAATGCAGTCACCTGACCATCTGGCGTAATCTGACTTACCGATTGTCCCCTGATGTTTGATTGAAATAAATCTCCATTTGTGGAGAAGGTATTTCCTGAAGCTCCATTCAACCCTTCAGCGAACAGCACGACTTCTCCAGTAATAGGATTAATTTTGGAAACCGTTCTCCCATTTCCGTTATTTAGGCTTTCCCCGAAATCTGCAACATAAATAAATCCATCCTCTGCTACTGTGAGGCCTCCACTTCCGTCAAGGCTTTCTGTAAGCGTTGAGACGGTATAAAGGCATCGTTTATCATCTACTGTTTCTGTAGTTGGGTTATCGCAAGCATCAAAAACATCCGGAGTATCGTCTCCACCACATGAAAGCAACCAAAGAAATAAGAAAAGAAGTGTAAAGTTTCTCATTATGAATATTTTGAAATGTTCAGCAATTTTTTAGATGTTATTCCAGTGTTAGCTTTCGGATGCTAAAATCCTTTTGTGTTACATAGAGAGTCTTTCCATCTGCAGAAGCGGCAATTCCGTTGGGAGAAGCGAAGGAAACGCTGGCTCCAACTCCATCAACTGTCCCTGATTGCCCGGTACCAATCAGCACCGAGAATGTTCCATCTAGTTGAACCGTGTAGATGTTATGATCCGTGAACCCTGTGGCGTATAATTGGCCATTGGCATAAATCAAATAACCGATCCTTGTCGGGAGAGTCGCAATAGTAGTAACCTCGCCTGCTTGGGTAATTTTATTAATGCGGCCATCAGAAAAATTGGCTGCATAGATGTTATTTTCATCATCCAATGCAATTCCAAACGTCACGCTCAATGGCCCACCACTTGCAATCTCAGTCACAACCTTATCAGGGGTGATCTTGAAGATCTTATTGGTTTTAAAAACAGTATGGTACAGATTTCCATCACTGTCAATCGCAAAACTTCCCCCCTGGAATTTGCTGTCCTCAAGAAAGGTTGAGACCGTCCCATCTTCCGTAATTTCAGCGATAATGGTGGGCCCATTGAATGCAACGAACAATGAGTTAGAACTATTAAACACATGTCCCATTGGGGCTGTCAAACCAGAAGCGAAAGCTGTACTTGTTCCATCTGGAGAAACCTTAAATATTGTCGTGCCTGCTGCGCTGGCAAGGTGTGAAACGTACAGCGATCCATCACTACCAATAGAAATCGCATCGTCGCCAGTATATGTCCCTGAAATATTTATGGTTTCAACTGTGATATTCGAATCTGGTCCGAGTGGGCCTGAATCACCATCATCGCTACCGCAACTGGCCAGCAACATCCCAATAGAAGAAATAACCAAAAAGAGTTTTATCGAATTCTTAATTATCATAACAATCAAATTTTTTATTAGTCTGAGCTATCACATCAGCTCATCAACAAGTCAATGATCGCTATTAAATGACCAAAAAGGATTTGAGAATTTGGGTTTTGGGTTAACTCCTATAGATGTTAACTCTTTTCTGAATTTCGTAAATAGAAATGGGTGTCTTCGGCGATTTTTTACCTATTCATTCACAAACTCTGAAGGCAAAGCACCCGTGAATTTTTTGAAATTTTTGTAAAAAGACACTTTGTTTCCAAAGCCGGAATCCAAAGCAACCGCAAACATTTTAGGCCGCTCACTTCCTGTCAGTATATTCTTTGCTTCATCCACCCGATACTTGTTAATGAAGTCTAGGAAACTCCCACTATAGTTTTCATTGATAGCTCGTGATAGATCATGAGGAGTGATATCAAGTCTTGCGGCTACTTCTGCAAGTTTGATGTTAGCCTTTAGATAAAGCTTTTCTTTATTCATTAAATCCAACAGATCCATATAGATTCCTTTGGATCGTGTTGGCGTTAGTTTTGATGACTGGTATTTTGGCCTCAATTTCCTGGCAACATCAAACAAAATATCTGATTGGGCATATCCGTAATAGCCAATGAGGTAGATAAAGAAGGATATAAATGTAAAAAACACATGCCGAGCTATTGTTAGGTCAGTGGTCCAGAGCAAGAGCGTTCCGCAGGTAAAGGCAATGGTCAATATCACATACAGCAACCTGATTTTTTTAATCCAGCCAGCCCTCTCTAAAGGAATCGTTCGAAAATCAAGCCTGGAAATTGCAAAACCATATATAATAAACAATAGCATGTGCACTCCAGAACCAACTCTTACGACCGAATAAGGGTAGTAGGCATCAATTATTTCCAAACTAATTGTCCCATAGAACCCGTCAGTATTGTGTGGCAGCCAACACAAGAATTGAACGATGAACGGTATGAAATGTGGGAACAACCCTTGGAGCGGGTTGCCTGTCGCTAATCGTCTTAGGTATAAATAGAAAGTAACCGGAATTAAGGGAACAATGCTGTAACCGGACAGAAACAACGTTCCTGTATACCACTTATAGCCGGTGTCATTAAGAAAAAAGGAAAAAGTATAATAAGTCATTAGCAAAACTGCCCCGGCTAAAAGCCTATTGGCAATTCGATCTCCCTTTTTCATGGCATAAAGAATAAGAGTCAGGAAAAGACCCTGGCCCATGACAAACAGGAGAAAAAACTGAAAGAGATTAAGTGGTTCCATTTCTATGTTGATAACAAGAGTGGTTTGCTTAACTCTTATTTGATCAACCGGCCCAACCTTCCCGATCCAGGCTTCTGTATTGTATGGCTTCTGCCAAATGGGCTATTGAAATGGAATCTTCACCGGCAAGATCTGCAATTGTTCTGGAAACTTTCAAAATCCGATCATAGGCTCTGGCTGAAAGTCCTAATTTTTCCATGGCCGTCTTCAGCAGGGTCTTGCCAGCCGGATTGATGGCACAAATGTCCTTGACCATATTAGAACTCATCATGGCGTTATTGAAGATTTCATGATTCTCTACAAAGCGCTTTTCCTGGACGGATCGGGCATTGATTACTCGAGCTCTTATTTCCGTGCTCGGTTCAGCTTTTCTGTCAGCTGTCATTTGATCAAAGGAAACAGGCGTAACCTCTACGTGAAGGTCAATCCGATCCAACAAAGGCCCACTTATTTTATTGAGATATCGCTGCACAACTCCGGGTGCGCAAACACATTCTTTTTCCGGATGATTGTAATAGCCACAAGGACATGGGTTCATACTTGCAATCAACATAAAATTAGAAGGATAATCAATCGAGACTTTCGCTCTTGATATCGTGACCTTTCGCTCTTCTAGCGGTTGACGCATCACCTCTAAAACTGAACGCTGAAATTCTGGGAGTTCATCAAGAAACAAGACTCCATTGTTGGCCAATGATATTTCACCCGGTTGAGGGATTCCACCTCCACC